>DAOVOJ010000027.1 GCA_030629775.1 Candidatus Moraniibacteriota bacterium | reverse complement strand
ATAACACTGTGTGAAACTAACACGAGATCCTTCGACTCGTTCCTCGCTCAGGATGACAGGCGCTGTAGGGGCGGGTCGCGACCCGCCCCTACAGCTGTCTGTAAATTTAAGAACGGGGTTGACATATTTTTCAGCTATGCTAAATTAATAAACTATCTAAACAAAAAATATGGAACTATCTCCCAGACAGCAAATTTGCGAACTGGTCGGCAAAAGCGACAGTGTTTTGGTTTGTCTCCCTAAAAATCCTGACGGCGACACCGTGGGAAGCGCCTTGGGAATTTTTTTAATTCTGGAAAAATTAAATAAAAAAGTGACCATTGTTTGTCCGACCGCCGTGCCGGAAAACTTTTTATTCCTTCCCGCCAGCGAAAATATTTCCCATAAACTGGAAGGAATTCGGGAGTATGTTCTTTCTCTGGAAGTGAGGAAAGAAAATCTGGAACAGCTGCGATATGAAGTGAATGATCGCCTTTTGAACATTTTTATTACCGCCAAAAACGGAGATTTGGAAAACAAGCTGGAAAATAAAGAAATAAAATTGGAACCCGCCAAATTCAAATACGATTCAATCATTGTTTTGGGCGTTCAGGATCTTGAAAATCTGGGCGTCGTTTATGACGAGAACAGCGAGCTCTTTTTTGAAACGCCGGTCATTAACATTGACCATCATCCTTCCAACGAGTATTTCGGAAAAGTAAATTTAGTGGAAATAGCCGCTTCTTCAACGGCGGAAATTATCGCTTCGATCTATCCGATGTTCGGCGAAGATATTTTGGATGACAAAATAGCGACAGCGCTTTTGACGGGAATTATTTCCGGCACGGAAAGTTTTCAGAATAAAAACACCACTCCGAGATCGCTCATCGCGGCGGCCTCTCTGATCACCGCCGGCGCTGATCAGCAGGAAATTATCAGATATTTATTTAAGACCAAGCCGGTTTCCATTCTCAAGCTGATGGGAAAAGTTATGTCCGATCTAAAATATAACAGCCAATATAAATTAGCCTGGTCAATTGTCGCCCCCGAGGATTTTCAAAGGGTTAACGCCACGCCGGAAAATTTGCATCCGGTCATTAAAGATCTTATTGACAGCTCGCCCGAGATTGACATTATTCTCTTGCTTTATAAAGACGGCTCAACTGTTAAAGGAATGATCAATTTAGTGGAGCAAATTTCAGGAGAAGAATTGAGCAAAGCGCTTAACGGGGAATCGAAAGACCATCAGGTCACTTTTGAGCTGGAAGAGGAAAATTTTGAATCGGCGGAAAGAATTGTGCTGGACAAGATAAAGAAATGGGCGGACGGGGAATAAGTCTATAAAGTCCATAAAATCATCAACGCTGGCTCCATAGTCCTTTTAGGGTTGTGGAGTTTTTTGTAGTCTCGCATTTAGACTCCCAAAAGTCAAAAGCTTTCGACTTTATGGACTTTACGACTTTCGACTTATTTTTTTATTTGCCAATTTTTGCTTGGCGGGGTAAAATATAAGAAATAAATAACGCATTGTAATACATAACTTTATGACTCAAGTTGTTCAACAAAAAAGCGGGGAACAAAAAAAACAATTCAAGGAAAAGATCCGCGAGGAAACCATCAAAAGGCTGCGGCACAAATCTCAGGAAGAAGAGGCTTCCGCCGTGGCGAAAAAATTCAACTTGCCTTATGTGGATTTGAATTTAATTCCCGTGGACGCTGAAACGGTGGTGGCCATTCCGGAAGAATTGGCAAGGCAAGCCAATTTGGCGATGATCTATAAAGCGGGCAAAAAGTCTCAGATCGCGGTGGTTGATCCGGAAAGCTATGAAACTCAAAAAGCGCTTGAAAAACTAAAAAAGGAAGAAGGAATTGATTGGAAATTGGTAGTGGTTTCCGAAGGCAGTTTAAGCAAGGCTTGGGAAAATTATCAGCGGGCGACGGTCGTGGAAAGTTTTGAAAGCCAGCAAATTTCTCTTAAATCAAAAAAATTGACCGAGTTTGAAAAAGGAATTCATAATATCGTTGAGTTGAAGCAAAGGATCACCGAGGTTCCGACGACGGAAACCCTGAATATTATTATCGCCGGCGCCATTAAAACCAAGGCGAGCGACATTCATTTGGAATCGGCCGCTGATCACATCCGCCTTCGCTATCGGATTGATGGCGTGCTTCAGGATATCGTCCACTTTCCAAAAAAAATACAAAAGTTTGCTATTTCCAGAATTAAAATACTTTCCAAAATGAAGCTCAATGTTGACAATGTTCCTCAGGACGGGCATTTTGCCGCTAATTTGGAAAATTCAACAATTAATATTAGGGTATCCGTTTTGCCGGGAAGCTACGGTGAAAATGTGGTGATGCGGTTGTTGGACGAGAAGGCGATCGCTTTAAATCTGGGCGATCTGGGTTTGAATCAGGATTATTTGGAAAAAGTGGAAAAAGCGCTGGCGGAACCGAGCGGAATGATCTTAACCACCGGACCGACCGGGTCGGGAAAAACGACGACTCTGTACGCTTTTTTGACGAAAGTTAACAGCCCGAATGTTAAGATCGTAACTTTAGAAAATCCGGTGGAATATCGTCTGGAAGGCATCTCTCAGACAGAGGTCGGAGAAGACGAGGATTCTTTGAAATTTGCCGACGGACTAAGGGCGATCGTGCGACAGGATCCGGATATCATTATGGTTGGTGAGATCAGAGACAGCGAAACGGCGGAGGTGGCGGTGCAGGCGGCCTTAACGGGACACATTGTTTTTTCCACGCTTCATACTAATGACGCCGCCGGGGCGATTCCAAGAATGCTGCACTTGGGGGTCAAGCCCAGCCTGATCGCTCCTTCCATAAATTTGATCATCGCTCAGCGTTTGGTAAGAAAACTCTGCGAGCATTGCAAGGAAGAATACCGGCCCGCCGAGGAAACCGTCAAAAAAATTAAGAACATTATTGATCAAATGCCCGAGAACGCGAAGGTGGGAATTCCCGAGAAAATAGAAGTGTTGTATCGAAGCCGAGGCTGTTCCAAGTGCAATTTTATCGGCTACTCGGGAAGGGTGGGAATTTTTGAAATATTCCCGATGACGCCGGCAATAGAAAGGTTAATTTTGAAGACCGCCTCAACTTCTGATATTCTTGAAACGGCCATTCAGGAAGGAATGATGACCATAAAACAGGACGGCATTGTCAAAGCCCTTAACGGAGTTACTTCGCTGGAAGATGTCAGAAGGGTGGCGGGGGAGATATTTATATAAAGTCTATAAAGTCAAAAGTCAAATGATTCCCCTCTTGGGAGGGGGTTAGGGGAGGGTTAGAATCAATTTTCAATTTCAAATTTTTAATGTTTCTTTTTATATCTCGTAAAATCAATTTCTTTAAATTTAAGTTTAGAAATTAAAAATTAGAAATTCAATAAAAATTAAAAATTAAAAATTTTATTTATCCTTAACAAAAAACTATGGAAACCTATCTCTGGGTGATCCTGGGCGCCCTGTTCGTCCTGGGAGTGTGGATCGTGATGATCTACAATGGTTTGATCCGACTCAAGGTGCGGACCAATGAAGCGTGGAGCGATATTGATGTGCAGCTGAAAAGGCGATACGATCTAATTCCGAATTTAATCAGCACCGTCAAAGGTTACGCGACGCACGAAAGAGAACTTTTTGAGAAAGTTACCAAAGCGAGAGCGAACGCGATGAACGCGCAAAATCCGGAAGAAAAAGGACAAGCGGAAAATATGCTTTCAGGGGCATTGAAAAGCTTGTTCGCGGTCAGTGAAAATTATCCCGATCTGAAAGCGAACGAAAACTTTCTTGAGTTACAAAGAGAACTTTCCGATACCGAAAATAAGATTCAAGCCGCGCGAAGATTTTACAACGGCAATGTCCGCGACCTCAACACTAAAATTCAAATCTTCCCCGACAGCATTGTCGCCAATATGCTGAAAATTGGGAAAAGAGAATTTTTTGAGATCGAAGAAGAAAAAGAAAAAGAAACTCCGAAGGTTGAGTTTTAATTTTAATTTAATAAAGAAAGGAGCAAAGTATGAAAAATTTTAAAGAATTTAGCAATAAAAAGAATATGAAAAATCCTAACTTTAAAAAATCAATTTTCGCGATGGTTTGTCTCTTGGTGATTTTTGCCGGAATCGGAGCTGTCTATTCGGTTGCCAGGGAAGGAGAAGGAATCGCTAAGTTTTTAAATGGTTCAACTCCTTCTATTACCAGCGCTTTTCTTGATAAAGAAAAGTATTTTCCAGGCGATATAATGAAAATTACCGTTGAAACAGAAGATGCTTCAAAAGTTAAAGCTTTTGTGGAAAATGAAATGGGGTTTAATGAAGTAAGCCTTGTCGCGATGGCTGTTTTAGAAGGCAAGGAAACATGGACGGGAAATTGGAAGGTGGAAAATTCTTTAACCGATAAGAAATACAAACTGAAAATAGTTGCTTCTAATAAATCAGGAAGTGTGGAGACTATGTTGGAATGGGAAGATCCGAATCCCGGGCATCCGTGGAATCAGATAGATAATTTTCCAGGCGCTTGCCCCGCGGGACAATATATTAATCAAATAGGCAATCCTCCATCATGTTCCACTCCAACCGGAGGGTCTCCTGTTAGTTGGAATTGTGAATATGTTGTTGGTCCGCCCGCAATATATCTTGGATGGCCTTATACAAATACAGAGGCATTATGTTCTGCCGGTTATGTTTTAATAAGTGGTGGTGGATCCACAAATAATTGTGACGAGTATGCCCAGGGAATTGTAGGTGGAAGCAGTCGTCTTGGATGGTGGGTTAGCAATAGAGAGAGCGAGGGCACTAGCGTAACTCCTTTTGCTCTTTGCTGTAAATAAATTAATTTACAAAGTTCAACAAAATTACAAAAACAATTATAGTTGTCGCGTTAATCGCCCTGGCATTTTTCATTGGAAAGTATAGCGTTAATAAAGATAGTATTAAAAACAATGGAATATTCAACTAAAATTAAATCAATAATTCTTGGTGTTCTGGGCGTTGTTGTTGTTTTGGCAGGTGCCGGTTATTTTTATTACTCCCAAAAATTAATAATTGAGCCAGTAGTAACACCCGTTCCTCTTTCTTCTCCGATTGTAGAAAAGAAAGATTTGGCAGATGATCCAGTGTATGTTAAAGAAAAAATAAACGAATTCTTAATTGACAATCCCAAAGAGACTGAAGAATACGCTCAAGATATTATTTATCACGATATCGCGATAAAAGAAAAAGATAATAGCATTTGCGATAAAATAAAAGATGATTATTGGAAAGAGCATTGTCATAGGTTATTAAAATAATAAAATGAATCATTTGATTTTACGCTATAAAATAATAATATTTACTTTTTTTGTATCTGCGTTTTTTATTGTTTTTTCTAATAATGCTTCTGCTTTAACTTGCGCCGTAAGAGCTGGCGCTTGCAATCCCGGAGAAACGCCTCTTTTGAAAATGCAAGCGCTGGATAATTCTCACGCGGGATTTGTGGGAAGTTCGGCTTATAATAACCTGATCTGTTGTTCGGAAGCAGGCGTGACGATTGGCACGAATTGCGCTGGCAATTTTGATACATTCTTAAAACTATCCGCGGCGGATAACGCTCATGTAGAAAAAAATACTTTTGCAAATTATTCTAATCTTGCTTGCATTTCGGTTGATGTAGGCAGTATTACTTGCGGATATTCCACTGATTGTAATACTTATGGAAGCGGAGGATTTACTTGTTTAGGGGAGATTTCCGGAAATACAAACGCGCATATCGGAGATTGTGGTAGCTCTTATACGGAGAAGATCTGCTGTAAATATTTAGCAGCAGCTCCTTTCTGTGGAGATGGTGATTGCAATGGCGGAGAAACTTGCGCAACCTGTGTTGTGGATTGTGGAGTATGCGCTCCTTTTTGCGGAGATGGTGATTGCAATGGCGGAGAAACTTGCGCAACCTGTGTTGCGGATTGTGGAGTATGTTGTGTTCCTTTTTGTCCCGGCGGTTGCGCTGATGTGGGGCAATCGGATGGTTGTTCAGGTACTTGTCCGAACAATAATGGCAATGCTTGTAATGATGGCAATGCTTGCACTTCCGGAGATGTTTGTAACGGCGGATCTTGTTCGGGAACAGCCATAAACTGCGATGACGGCAATGCTTGTACAACTGATTCTTGTAATCCAGTATCAGGATGCGTTAATTCGGTAATCCCGCCAAGCTGTACTCTTACCGCCTCTCCGCCTTCCATAGACGCGGGAAATTCTTCTCTTTTAGAATGGACTATAAATTGCGCTGATAGTGCTTCTATTGATAATGGTATTGGCGCTGTTTCTATTCCTACCGGCAATAATTCTGTTTCTCCGATTTCAATGACTTCTTACACTATGACAGTTACCAGTCTTGCCGGAGGAACTGGAACTTGCGCGGCGACTGTTGACATAAATCCTATTTGTAGTTTATCTGCCTCTCCTCCATCAATTTTTCTAGGAATGTCTTCAACTTTAACTTGGACAACTGAGTATGCTGATAGTATAACAATTAATAATGGCATAGGTTCTGTCGCGTCAAATGGCAGTGAAAGCGTTTCTCCTGACATAACCACTGATTACATTTTAACTGCTACTAATCCTAGCGGAGTTTCCGTAGATTGCGCGAAAACCGTTATACTAAAGCCTTGCGAAAAAAGTTTGATTCCTTGTGGTCGATTGTGTGATGATCCGGCAACCACCGGTTATAACGAAACTGATGACTGCACTCTTTGCCATCTTATCTTGACGTTTCAGCTAATTATGGATTTTCTTTTTGAAATAGCCGCAATAATTGCCGCTTTATTGGTCGTCTCTAGCGGCTTTATGTATATTTTATCCAGCGGAAAACCCGAACTATTGTCTTTGGCTAAAACAATTTTTAAAACTACTCTTATGGGCTTCGCATTAATCTTTATTGCCTGGATAATGGTTGACACTATTTTAACAATGTTCGGTTTTATTGATCCGCTGGGAGATGGAAATTGGCATGTGATGTGCTAAAAGAGTCCATAAAGTCCATAAGTCCATAAAGTCAAAAGTTTGGAAATTAACAATTTTGGAAATTATTTCAATGGATAAAAGAACACTGATTATTATTTTAATAGCAGCTATAATTGCCGGTTTGTTTTTGGTCGGTTCTGTTTTTTTTAAGAAAGAGCCGAAAGAGGGCGGCGCGCTTAGTTTAAGAGGCGACAAAAAAGGGGTTCATCAGATCGTTCCGGAAAAGCCGCAGCCTGAAAAACTAAGCGAAGAAGAAATAATAAAAACATTGGCGGAGAATTTCGCGAGTAGTTATTATTCCTATACTTGGGGAGAATTTGGTATGATGGAGGGGCTGTATTATTTTATGACCGAAGAAATGGTGGAGAAAGAAAAGATGAAAGTGGAACAGATAAAAAAGGCGATTCAAAACCAGCCGCGGCAATATTTTACCGCGCGGGCGGAAGTGTTAAGTTCTGATTTCATTGAGCATCAAAAAAATAAAGCGAGCTTGAATATTGATTTAGAGATCAAAGAATTTGACGGAGCGATGGTTGAGAGGGACACAATCGTTTTGGTTGACGCCAATGGAGATATTTACGGAGGAGATTCCGGGGATTTAGTAAGAAAAATTTTTAATAAAAGCGTGAAAGTGAATTTGATTAAAATTGGAGAGAAATGGAGAGTGGATGGGATTGGAAATTAGAACAGCGCAAATTTTTTTGTCATTCCGACGACAGGAGGAATCCCTTCAATTTTATTTCTCGCGATAAATTTTATTTCTCGTGATAAACATTGTTGAAGCGATCCCTCTTCGCCTATGGCGAATTCGGGATGACAAAATTATAAAAAGAACCTTTTTATAATTATAACACGACACGTTGGTTCCACAGCCCTAAAGGGACTATGGAACCAACGTATAATAGGTGGGTTTTTCCGCTAATTTAACCCACCCCCAACCCCCTCCCAAGAGGGGAATTATGAGAAAATCAGTAGAGCCTATATATTCATTTATTCATTCAATCAAAAACCATGAAAAAAATAAAACTGCTGGGATATTTTATACTTTTCTGCGGATTATTTTTTGTCAGCGGTTCGGGATTTATCAGCGCTTTTAGCTATATAACTGAACCGCATACTTTAACTGATTTTTCAGACGGCAGCTCAACTTTCGGACCGGTCACTTTCCCTGCCGGCGGCGGAACTCTTTGCGACACTTATCCTCCCGCCGACGCTAACTGCCCGACAGTCACTTTGCCCTGCGACGCGATCGTCACTTCAGCGTCGGTAACAATATCTGAGACTGGCACGCCGATCGGTACGCCGTACATTTGGATTCCCAATTCGGGGAGCAGTACTTTGGTGCAAATGAGAACTTCCGATGGAACTTTAGTAAAGTTATATCAGAATAACGCGGACGGATTTCCCGGCAGCGCTTTTAGCAATCCTTCCAGAGTCACGGTGATGCCGGGTGGCGATGTTTACGTGGCAAACAGGGGCAACCGATATGTGACTCGTCTAACGCCAAAACCATCCCCTTTGGAAGAATATGAATATGGAGGACAACTGGACATGGGAGCGGGAGAAAATCTCGTAAGAGCTGCTACTTTTGACAGGGATGGAAACATCTGGGCCGGTACTTGTAATTCCGCGTCAGGCACTGATAAGTTAAAAGTGTTTTGTGGAAAGGCGGAATGTGGAATTGGAACGGAATTGGCTTCTCTTGCGAACGGAAAATGCAATTATGGAATGATCGGAGATGGCTATGGCATTGTTTGGTCAGTAGGCGGCGGAACATTGACAAGTTATAGTTATTCTGCCGGAACTATTACGAAAATAGATAGTGATGCGGTTGCCAATTCTTATGGCATTGGAATTGATAATGACGCTAATATTTGGGTTGGGAGGTGGAAAAATAATGGCAGCGCTTTTAAGGTTATAAGAGATTCGTCGGGAAATATCAGTAGTGTCACCAATTATTCTTCCGGTGTGGGCGGAGGAGGAAGGGGTATTGCCGGAGATAAGGATAATAACAATTGGCTGGTGATCAACGATAATCGTCCAGCGTGGACAACAAATTCTTCTAGAGTTATAAAATATGACAGCAGCGGATCTGTTATTGGAAATTTTTCAACGGGAACAGGATCAACCGGAGCGGCGGTTGACGCTGATAATAATATTTGGATAGTAAATTATGGCGGCGGAGCGCCTGGCGCTAATCCCGTGCTTAATCCCAGTGGCTGCGGAGGGAATGGCTCTGTAACCAAGCTTGCTTCCGACGGATCATATATCGCGACTTATAAAACTTGTGGAAATAATCCCTACAACTATTCCGACATGACAGGCCTTAGAACAGTTCCGAAAAGTATGAGTGTTTCTACGGGCACGGTTCCGGGGGTAACCAGCGGATCAGATACGATTTTTACGGGACCGGCTTTCGTGGCTGCTCTTAACACCGCCTTATTGGTTGGCGGTTCCGGCTATTGCGAGATTCCGTTAAAAATTTATTCAATGACGGCGGGCGATTTTACCTTAAAAGATTTAGAAATAAAATATAACATTCAGGTTCCTGTGACTACCGGCGGCTTGGTTCCGTGCGGGAGGGAATATGACGATCCGGCAACAACCGGCTGGGTTGAAAGCGATGATTGTACCCTCTGCCATCTTATTTTAATGACCCAGCTGGTCATTGAATTCTTGATTAAAATATCGGCGGTGGTAGCGGCGTTCTTTCTGGCGATCGCCGGCTTTATGTATATCTTCGCCGCCGGGAAACCGGAGAAAATCACTCTTGCCAAACAAATATTCACCAGAGCCCTCTTCGGATTTTTAATTATTCTCATTTCTTGGGTGATAATTGACACTCTTTTAGCGACATTCGGCTATATTGATCCGCTAGGAGACGGGACCTGGCATGTGATGTGTTAGGAGAGTCAAAAGTCCGTAAAGTCTTATAGAGGCTGACCTATGTGTCCGCTTTATTCGCTTTGCTATGATACGGGGGGAGGACTATGGAGTCAGTAAAATTGTCATTCCGACCGAAGTGACCCTGCGGCGATAGCCGAAGAGGGAACGGAGTGGAGGAATCTGTAAAACATGGAATACTTATTTCTAATAAAGACATTATAAAACACACGCTTTATCCACTAACAGATCCCTCGACTCCTATCGTCGCTCGGGATGACAAATTCAAACGCGTAAGTCCTGTAATTATTATTACCTAACAATTTAACAATGCCAACTCTATACACTCTCTCAGACAAAAACAAACGAAGCACTTACATTTTAGTGACGGTATTTTTGGTTTTCGTCATCGCTCTGGGTTATGTTTTCGCGACTGTGATGGAAAGCAGTTTCATTCTTTATTTCGCGGTGATTTTTAGTGTTTTAATGAGTGTCGGAAGCTATTGGTATTCGGATAAAATAGTTCTTAAAATGAGCAAAGCCAGACTTGTTGAATTTGACGACAATAAAGAATTGTATAGATTGGTAGAAAATTTGTGCATTACGGCGGGGCTGCCTTTGCCAAAAATTTACATTATCAACGACACCGCGCCGAACGCTTTCGCTACCGGACGAGATCCGGAACACGCCGTGATAGCTGTTACCAGCGGACTGCTTCAAAAATTAAACCGAACAGAATTGGAAGGAGTGATCGCCCATGAGCTGGCGCACATCGGCAACCGCGATATGCTTTTAGCGACGATGGTTGTCGTGCTGGTTGGTTTTGTCGCTTTGCTTGCCGACTGGTTTAGGCATTGGATCTGGTTTGGCGGATCCAGAAGAGACGATCGCGGAGGAAGCGGATATCTGATGGTTATCGCCATTGTTCTGTCCATTCTAGCGCCATTTTTTGCGATGCTAATGCAGCTCGCGATCTCTCGTAAAAGAGAATTTCTTGCTGACGCCACCGGCGCGCTTTTGACTCGTTATCCGGAAGGACTGGCAAGCGCTCTTGAAAAAATCTCCTCCGATCCCAAGCCTATGGAAACCGCCAACCGCGCTACCGCGCATCTCTACATCGCCAATCCTTTCAAAGGCAAAAAAGCCAGCAAAATGTTTATGACCCATCCGCCAGTTGAAGAAAGACTGGCAGCGTTGAGAGGGTAGGGGCCAACCCATGTGTCTGTCCTTTCCGCGCTTTTTGTCATTCCAGAAAATTTCGTATCCGCCGGCAGGCGGAGGAGAAATTTGTCTGGAATCCACTGCTTCATTATGCTTTTTAAAAAACAATAAGCGAGTAGTAAAATGGCAATGTTAATTATAGCAGTGGATCCCAGATATTTTTTCTTCCATTCCATTTCAGAAAAAATTCTGGGA
This sequence comes from Candidatus Moraniibacteriota bacterium, assembly GCA_030629775.1. GTDB lineage: Bacteria > Patescibacteriota > Minisyncoccia > JAHIHE01 > DAOVOJ01 > DAOVOJ01. Next base: position 508 of record DAOVOJ010000027.1, on the reverse strand, counting down.
TGACAAGTAGAAGGTAGATGGTAAAAGTTGTAAACAACGTTATTATATTTTACATTTAATAGTATTTATTTTTAAAAACTAACCAAAAAAAATGAAAAACAGAACACAAAAAAACATCCTCTGGTTTGAGGAGGTGACTAACAAAGATGTCGGGCTTGTCGGCGGGAAGAACGCGTCTCTTGGGGAAATGTATCAAAAATTAACTAAGAAAAAAGTGAACATTCCGAATGGGTTCGCTTTGACGGCTTACGCTTATCGTCAGTTTATGAAGGAGTCCGGACTAATGGATGAGATCAAGGAAATTTTGAGCGATCTTGACACTCATAATATTAGAAATCTTTCAGAAAGAGGAGAAAGAGTCAGAGAGGCGATTATGGCCGCTAAGTTTCCGGATCATTTGGGTGATGAAATTGCCGTGGCTTATGAAAAAATGGAAAAAATGTATGGAAAGAATGTTGATACGGCGGTCAGGTCAAGCGCGACAGCGGAAGATCTGCCGGATGCTTCT
>DAOVOJ010000058.1 GCA_030629775.1 Candidatus Moraniibacteriota bacterium | reverse complement strand
TGCCTTATCGGAACCGATAACATTTTCCCTTCCATCTTTTTTAAATCCATTAAAAGCCACGCAGGAAACTGATAATTTTTTAAAGTATTTTCCAGCTCACTGAAAGCTGACATTTTTTTATTTTTAATGGAAATTACATCTCCTTCTTTTACCGAATAGGAAGGAATATCAATTTTTTTTCCATTCACTAAAAAATGGCCATGGTTAACCAATTGCCGCGCCAAATTTCTTGAGCTGGCAAATCCCAACCGATAAACAACATTATCCAGCCTTCTTTCTAAAAGAGAAAGGAAAACACTTCCAACTTCTCCCTTCATACGGCTAGCCTGATCAAAATATTTTCGGAATTGCTTTTCCATAAGCCCGTAAATCCGGCGAACTTTCTGCTTTTCTCGCAGCTGAATGCCATATTCGGAAAGCCCTCTTCTCCTGGTCTGCCCGTGCTGCCCCGGCGGATAAGCTTTTCTTATCATCGCGCATTTCGGACTAAAACAACGCTCTCCTTTCAAAAAGAGCTTCTTTCCTTCTCTCCTGCATTGTTTACATTTTGGATCTAAATTACGTCCCATATTTTTAAGATTAGTTAACAGTCCTTAAAGTTTATAAAGCCAAAAGTTTATATTTTAATAAACCTCTAACTTTATAAACTTCTGACTTTATGATTTTACTTTTGACTTTACGACTTTATGGACTTTACAGACTACTTTGCTACATTCTTCTTGGTTTTGGAGGACGGCAGCCGTTGTGCGGAATAGGGGTAACGTCAGAGATAGAAGTAATATTTAACCCGCTGCTTGCTATCGCTCTGATGGCCGATTCCCGCCCGCTGCCAACTCCTTTAACAAAAACTTCAACATCTTTCAAACCCATTTTTTTGGCTTTTTCCACCGCCGCCTTAACGATCAACGCGGAAGCGTAAGCAGTTGACTTTTTAGCTCCTTTAAAACCTAAAAGGCCGCCGCTCGCCCAGCTTAAAACACCGCCGCCCAAATCCGTTAAAGTAACAATAGTGTTATTATAGGTCGCCTGAATGTGGGCCTGTCCTTTAACAATATTTTTTCTTTTTTTAGATTTCTTTTTCGGGTTGGACGAACCTGTCCTCAGGACTCCTTCCTTTTCACCGCCTTTAATTGTAATCGCTCTTCTTTTGCCCATAATAAATATTACTTAATCAACTACTTTGAATTTGTAATTTTCAACTAGGTCTTCTCGGACGCGCTCTTTCTTCCGCTTCCCACCGTTCTTCTGACATTGCCTCGCACCGTTCTGGTGTTCGTTTTAGTTCTCTGTCCTCTCAACGGCAATCCTTTGCTATGGCGGCTTCCTCGATAAGACCCGATTTCTCTTAATCTTTTAATGTTCATTGCCACCTCTCTTCTTAAATCCCCTTCCGCTCTATAATTCTTTTCAATAATTTGGTGAATTTTATTGATTTCCTCGGCCGTCAATTCTTTCGCTTTTTTATTAGGATCTATTCCGGCCGCGTCTAAAATCTTAGCGCTATTTTTCACGCCAATGCCATAAATATAAGACAATGAAATCTCTATTCTTTTGTTTTCCGGAATATTTATTCCAAGAATTCTAAGCATGATTATAAAAAATTAATTGCCGCATTGGCATCCAGAATTTCAATTTATTTAAAGTTTAAAGTTTAGAATTTAAGATTTAGGATTTAGGATTTTAAGAATTACCCTTGCCTCTGCTTATGTTTCGGATTATCACAAATCACGCGAACCACTCGTTTACGCCTCACGATCTTGCACTTATCGCACATTTTTTTTACAGAAGCTCTTACTTTCATTAAAAAATTTAAAAATATTAAATCTGCTACTTTACATTTAATTTACATTCTTCTCGTAATTCTTCCTTTTGTTAGATCATAAGGACTCGCCTCAATAAGCACTTTGTCACCCGGCAAAATCTTAATGTAGTGCATTCTCATCCTCCCGGAAATATGAGCCAAAATCTCATGCTCTTTCTGCTCTTTGTCTGATCCTTTATCGGCTTTATCGGGAGCAATTATTTTCACTTTAAAAGTAGTTCCCGGCAATACTTCCATTACTATTCCTTCCAATTTAACTATCTCTTTTTCTTTAGGCATAAAAAAGCTTAGTGACTTAAATAGATTTTGTCTTTTAAAAAAAACAAAAACATTAGATCACCGGATTTAACAGCTCTGGTAATCCAACCACTTAAATAAACTTACTACAAAGAATCATTAGTGTCAACCCCGTTCAAGAAATTTATGGAGCAACCTTTAACCATCAGGATATCTTTAAAATCTCTTGGCATCTTTTTCGACAAAAATCACCTTGTAAATTTTGGAACAGGGTCAACCCCGACCTTAATTTTCTTCACCGACTGGGGAACATTCTTCACCCAGAAAGGCCAAAAATTAACATCAACAGAGTTTATTCCTTCCGCCTCGGAGAAAAAATCCCTCAACTCCTGTTCGTTCTTGCCAGCAATGTCTCTTTTAATTTGATTGATATCAACTTCCCTGACCGCCTTTTGCTCCGCGTAAACGGGAAAAATAATTTCTTGATCATCGCCAGTATAAGAATCGCCGTATTCAATTTTTCTGAAGTCGGAAACCGCTTTCATTTCCTCGGAAAGTTTGGCGTTAAAATTCCAGTCAACCAAACTGTCAATGTCTGTTTTTTTAACAACTAGGGCTTTGGAAGAAACGCTCAGAGTAATCACCGCTTTCTCAACCTGTTCCCCGACCTCATTTGACAACGCGACTTCCGCCACCTTGTCTTCCTGAGAGCCGCTGATAATTTTATTTTCCTCGCCAACTTCATTCTCTATTCCCAAGCTATTCTTTTCTTTTAAAGATTCCAGCAAGGCTTTTCTGGCTTTGGAAATATCGGCTTCGGTGATCACCGTAACTTCCTTCACTAAACCGCCTTCCATCGCCGCCACTGATCGGGCGTAAATGCTAAAATATCTTGGATCGCCATTTTCCTTATAGGCGGGAATGGTAAAAGAGGTTGGTTCTATATTATATTCTTCTCCCGCTTCTTCGGCAAAAACTTCAACCTCCACCGCTCCCGGAATAATTTCATCTTCCGGCTTGGTAAATCCGGGAACAACAACCCTTTCTTTAATTCTGAATATTTTATCTTCCTTAGATAAAAATCGCGTAGTAGCCATAAGCGATTGAGAGCCGGTAGAATATTCATTATAAATGGTAATTGTTCCGGACGCTTTCTCGCTAAGCTGTTTCACGCCGGTTGCCAAAAACTCGCTTGATTCTTTACTGATAACTTCCACCGTATTTGCCGGAAGCCCGTTGGATTGAAAATCCGGCCGAATAATATCTTTGTCAACTGTGAATTCAAAATTACCGGTTGCCGATTCCGTCTTAAGGGAAATAGTAATCTCCGCCTCCGGCAAAACGAAGAAAGCGGTTACGGCGGACACCGCCAAACAAACGACCACAAAAATTATAAAAAATCTGGCGCTCAAAGAAGGCAGCAATGATATCGCTCGGCGTTTTTTGGAAACTCCCGGAAATAAATCAAAGTCCTCTTCTGAAATTTGAGAAGCCGTATGATTAAAACTTGGCTCATCGTTTCCGCCAAGATCAAGATCGTTTTCTTTTTTTATTATGTCAAACATTTTTACTTGTTTGATTTGGCGTTCATTGTCATTATTGTCTTGAGATAAATCTCCTATTTCTTCGTTTTTTATTTCATTTATTTTATCCTTTGTTATTTCAGCGTTTTCTTTCAAGTTTTCCAAATGAACGATGTTGTCCTCTTTTTTCGGCCTTATTCCTCCCACACTGACCGATAATTTATTTTTATAGGTCTCGTTATTTTTAGCCTCCGCTTCTCTTTTGTCTTCGTTAAAATTTTCTTCTTTATTTTTCTCATCAGCATTACCGACCTTTTCAATTTCCCTTTCCTCTAATAATTCTTCGGGCGGTTCCAGTCGCCGATGAACGGCAAGTCCCGCTTTTGCCGCCATGCTTTTTCCGATTTCGTCAGTAGTGACAACGGCAATATTTTTTCTCAATTTCTCAGCCTGCTCTTTTAAAAGTTTCAGATTAACGATGCTCTGAAAAAACACCGCTCTTTTGGGAATGACTAAAGTTATTTCCCGCGCCTCGCTTTCCCGCAAACGATCAATAATAAAAGCAACCTGCTCATCAGCCTCAAGATAAATTGTTTGGTGATTTTGTTTCATAATTAAATAAATTGTTATGTTGTTATATTGTTAAAATTAGACTTCCTTGCTCTAACTTGTCATCCCGAGCGACGATAGGAGTCGAGGGATCTGTTAGTGGATAAAGCGTGTGTTTTATAATGTCTTTATTAGAAATAAGTATTTCATGGTTACTTTGTTCCAAATTATTTTTATCAGACTTCAAACTATTTATTTTCTAAATTT
>DAOVOJ010000022.1 GCA_030629775.1 Candidatus Moraniibacteriota bacterium | reverse complement strand
GTCAACACCAGTCTTAGCAAGGATATTCTCACGCTCTTTTTCGGTCCAAGGTTTTTGAAACGCCCACCGCTTGACAATACGGAAAGGCTTAAAGAATTTGTCAATTCTATATCCGACAGTCTGATCAGAAATAGATCCTTTCCGACCTCGAGCTAAATCCCAGCCCTCTAAATATTTATGTCCTTTAGCAGCCTCTTCGAATTCCAAGTCATCATTAAAGAATTTATCAACACGAGAAGCAAACATCATTTCAGCCGTATCAATAAACTTGCCTAAAATTATCTGAGCTATTTTAGCCTCCGACCAAGTCGAACGCTGATAGTCTAAAAGCGTGTGATCAATATGGGGGTTTTCGTATGAAGTCCCGCCACGAACAAAACCGCCTTTTCTTTTTATATCTCTCATCACTCTAAAAAAAGAAGTGAAGCCTTTGGGCGTAGCAGAGAAATCCATTTGACTATCCTGCCACCGCCTTAATCGAGGTAGCAATATTTTATCACGGATAAATTCAAGGTGCCGTTCCAGCGCTATCTCATCAACGGAAATATAGCCGTACTCTTTACCCTCAACACTTTCCCCTTTTCGCTTAGTTGTTTTAAATTCTGAAACAGCGCCATTCGTATATACTATTTTAGGAATAGGAAATTTCTTTATACTGTTTTTATCTATCATCCAATCGCGAAGCAAGGGAGCGTTATGAATACGATCAACCATTTCCTCCTGGACCAATTCCGATTGCTCTCCGGTTATGGCAAGATTTAAAGTTTTATATCTGTGCCCGTCGCACCAATGTTTTAAAATAAATGCCAGAGCTTTATCAGCCAATATTTTAGTCTTGCCAAATCCATTACCCGGATGTAGAACATTCTCACGATATATGGAATTACGCAAGAAATCCAACTGCCCGTTATGCGGCTTAGAGTTTAAAACCAAATCACAAAACGGGAGCCAATCCCCCTCTTTTTGTATCTTAGAAAGACAAAAACTAATTATATTAAAAATAGCTTGGTTCATCGTAGTATGCTTAGAAATAAAAACGCTCCGTGAGATTGCTATGTGTATATATAAAGTAACGCAGGTAGTTCCGCTACGCCCTGTGTCGCTTTTTCAAGATTGCTCCTAAAATCACAAACTTAAAAAATCAACCCAGCGCTACGCTCCACACATCAATATATCCCAATAATTCATTCCACTTCGCAAATGCTCTTTTCTCTCTCAACAAACATCTATTAAATTTTAAGGTTTATTTGTCAAGAAAGAAAAAATCATCTACTCGCTACATTCAGTATATATGTAGATGTATGCCAGCAAGTCGCTACAAAAAATCAAATCTCAACCATAGTTATCACAAAGGTTGATATTTAATTTTATTCCGCTCCTAACATCAAAAATTAAGTGAGGTCCTATACGCTACGCATTTATCGTCGCCTGGTTCGGGAATGCCAATACTCCCGTGTTCTTAAAGGAAAAAATCTATTAGAAATCAAGAACACTCATCGTATTGGCATTCCCTCACTGTCAAAGGTTTTGCCTCTTTTCTGTTCGGCGAAATTTCAAAGAATAGTGGTTCAGCAATTAATTGTAAACAGTGCTACACTCATTCCGTTATTTGCCGTTCCGTTCGAAAATCTTTTTAATTCCCTGCGGGGCTATGGAAATCCTCTCCATAAAACCAATCTTTTACGACACAAAAAAAATCTAAAGTTCTTATTTTTTGGTGTCGCAAAAGAGGGGTTTTATGACGGAAAAAAACTCCACTCGCTCCGCACTGTTAAGCTTGGCACGATTGGTCAGTGCTCCGCACACCACGGGAAAGAACAAAGAAATAAATAAGGCTTAGTGAAAAAGACGCCCGAAGGGGCGGGAGCGATTTGAGCCGCGCAAAAAAAATTAATAATGCGTTCAAAGTTTTTTTCCCGCTAATTCTCAAATCACTCCCGCCCCTTCGGACGCCCACGCTTCCGCGTGAGTAAACCCCCACCTGCCAGCCCCCGCAAATGACGCCACTTAATTTCCACCTGAAATCGAAAGAATGGAGTGGCGTCTAAGAATGAGAAAAAAGCAAAGTTCTAATTGCTTGGGAAAACAAAAATGAGTTCAACTTGGTTTCACTTCCTCCGCCTCTTTTCTGTTCTGTGAATTTTCAAAATCCAGTGGTTCGTTGGCGTCAATCGTCAAATTTTAAACCGAGAGCAATGCCTTGCGTCATATCAACGCCGTATTCATTTTGCGCTTTTTGAAAGAGAACCATTAAATCTTTTTCACTTCCAGAATCACCAGCCAAAATTTTATGCCGAATATTAAAAAGTTTCTCAAGGTCGGCAATGTCCGGCTTGTAAAGTCCGCTGTTCATTTTTTCCTGCATAAGTTCAAGAGCTTTGTCAATCATAGAAATGACAGCTTTCGTATGTTTCGCAAGTTCAGTCGATTCCTCAAGAATCCCCTCTTTCATTATTTTTGCGGAAGTCGTGGCGACAATATTGCGGTAATTTTTAAAATGCGTAGAGAGTGTAGATTTTGAAATAGCATAATCGTATTTTTCCTGGAGGTGGTTAATAATAGTTTGGAAGTCCGCCCCGACATTTCTCATTTCGTGAATTTCTTCTAAATAATTAGAACTGCAAACACGACAAGATTTTTGACAAATCTTGTCCGGAAGCTTGATTTTTTCAATTCCCGAATTTTTTTGATTTTCCTCACTCTTTGAAATTTCGGACTCCACTTTTGAATCTTCACTCATTGATATTCACTTAAAAAATTAAATTTCATTAGACAGCTAGCTAGCTTAGGGAGATAGATAGCCGTCGGACGGACGCTAGCTTTCTTTCTTGCTTCTTCTTTCTTTACTTTCGTGCCTGCCTCAATTATACATATAATAAAAAGCCTGTCAAGTTTTTTTAACAGACTTTTTTAAATTCTGATTTTTTGGCTAATTTAAGCAGCTATTTTCTCATCGGCAAATTTATGATTTTCAGGATCATCCGAATCATCTTTTTCAAAATAATTTAGAATAAAATCTATAGCGTCGGAAAATGTGACAAAAATATGATCAGTATTTTCAAGTGGGCAACCCACAATAAAACCACCGTCAGCCTCTTTTAGATTAACTTCAATAAAAAACACCTCCTTTCTATTTTAAGATTTAACCAATTATTTTTCAACTTCTACTAAATGTTTAGCTTTGCATTTTTTGCATTGTGTTTCAACATTTTCGTATCCAGAATATAATTCTGTAATTTCATCTTTGTTATAACTTCCGCAATTAACACATTCCCACTTTACGCCAATTATTTTAACAATACTGTCTCCAACCGTTTCAAAATTCCCGTCATCGTTTGGAACTTTAATTTGTTTTATCAACTTTATCACCTCAGGATTTCCAAAAACTGTTTCAGGATTGTATATTTTTTGAATATCTTTTTTTATTTGCTTGTTGTTCATTTTAAAATTTTATTTACCAATTAAATGTTTCACAATATCCTTAAAATTCCAAGAGATAGACGAGATTTCCATAAAAGGACACTCATAACCTTGACGATCACGAAAAAGCCTGCAACGCGAATCGCAAACTTGATCACGAAAAGGACACATCTTTTCATTTGGATTTTTTAAATTTTTTCCTTTTTTATTTCCCGGATTATTTCTAGCGTTCTCACGCATGGTATCAATCCGATTTTTAATGTCAGCCTTTTCCATTTTTATAGGTTTTAAAAATTAAACTCCCCAATTTATCTATCTCTCTACACATTTTTTGTCGCTCAAGTGCGCCACAGCATTTGAACTAGCAAAGATTGCAAAATCTGCCGTAACAACTGTTATAAATTCTTTAGGATCCAACTGTCCCAAAGCCACGAGCAGAAACGCACACAGAACGGCGAACATCGCAAAGATAAATTTGCGACCTCCAAAGTCATCAATAGTCATGTATTTAAAATTAAAAATTAGAAATTAATTTGTGAAAAAAGAAAATGATCAAAACAATAATAACCCCAGCCAAGAAACATTGCAAAAAGAAACATTGCAACAAATAAAACAATAACGATAAAAAAACCAGTTACCAAAAATTCAATCAGATTTTCAACACTCATATATTTAAAATTTAAAATTAGTTATCTCTATCTGTTTTGATACAATCTTTTACTGCGTCCACTGATTCCGTAGAATTAGCTTCTATAACTTCATCAGTTATTTTTGTTACAATTTTAATCGGTACCGCCGCAATATCAACAACATCATTAAATAATTCGCCTAAAAGTCCCATAATTATAATTTTAATTTATTAGCTTTTGGAATTTTTAGAATTTGTCCAGGGTAAATTTTATTTGGATCAGATCCGATCTCTTTTTCATTTTCAGTATAGAGCAATGGCCACAGATCCCCGCCGACATAAAACCGGCTAGCGATATTAAAAAGCGTGTCGCCTTGCTCAACTTTATACTCATCAGTTTTAATCAATTTATTTTTTTCAGATTGACCGACATCGATGTATTTTTCAGGGTCAACATATTCACCGTAAAGTTTCAAACCAAAATGTAAATGTGGCCCAGTGCTAAATCCTTTATCCCCGGATGATCCGATTTTTTCGCCAATTGTGACTTTTTGACCTTTTTCAACAAATATCCCGTCGAGATGAGCATATAGCGTCTCAAATTTGCCGTCTGCGGAGCGTATATACACAGAGGGACCATAACCCTCAAGTCTGTATTTTTCAACGCGAGACACTACGCCATTGAAACTTGAGAGCATAGGAGTTCCAATCGGAATACCCCAATCAGTGCCTTGATGTTTTAATTTGCGATTTTTATAATAGAAATAAACGCCGAAAGGTTGCGTCATCGGAAAATCGCCTTTGAAAGGTTTTGCCACTTCAATTATTTTAGTCATGTTTTTATTTGGTTATTGAATTTATTATTAAAAGTAAATTTTCTAAAAGATTAAACGCTACGACAAATACCCAAAACCCGAAAGAAAGTGAAAACCCAATTATAGCACACTCAAAAAATAAATTTTTTAAGTCGTTGATATCTTTAATCATTTTTTTTACTGTTAGGATATAAAGCGCGCTTGATCCATTTTATGTCCGTCTTAATTGCGGACAGTTCCTTTTGAAGATCTACGCTCACGCCGTGCCGTGCTTCGCCACGCGCGAAAACAAAAGTCAGAAGCGTAAACATGAAAATAAAAAGTGATATAATTATTGGAAATTCCAAAGACATAAAATAAAATTAAAGCAATTCGGGCTGTTTAAACATTGCTGTAATAGTAGCACCAGGACCCCCGCCTTGCAAAGAAATTAAAAAGTCGCCAGCCGCACCACTCGTTCCACTAGCATAAACATATTTAGCCGATGTGGCAGTTCTTAAAAAGTAGCCAGGGCCAGGAACAACGGCGGAAATCTTCACGCTTACGATTCCAGAGATTTGAACTTCAACTTGAGCGTCAGCCACTCCGCCTGTTTTGATAACTCCAATCACTCGCTTATTTGCCGAACTCGTTGTCGTCGTGACGGCGTTATTAGTGCCAGTATCAATCACGACAGTGTCATTCGCAGCCAAGGATCCCCCAGATTTATTTGTGAGCCAAACAGTAAAATTATTTGTGCAAGATTCAACCGCTCCCGAAGCGTCAACGCCAAGCGGATATTGACCGGCAGAACAATTCGCGCCGTTAGCGGCTAAAGCCGTGGCAGTGGTAGCATTGCCGGATAAAGCCCCCGTAAAAGTAGTCGCAGTTAAAACGCCAGCGTCAGTAAGTGACATTTTTGTTACGCTGTCATGTCTAAAATCAAGATTGCCGTCGCCGACAGCGTTGATCGCAGAGTTATTTCCCTTGTGTCCTATTTCTGTATATTCGGTAGATGATAAACCAAATCTAGCCCAGCCTTGAGCGGCTGTGCCGTTGCCTTGCATATGAAGTAATTGAGCGGGTGTCGCTATTCCAATTCCAACACTCCCGCCAAAATACATATTGCCGTCACTATCAATATTAGCAATCTCATTATTCGCATAATCTCTATAACTAAGTTTATTCACGCCGGCGCTGTCGCCCATTCTTAAAAATAGATCAGTGCTGGCAGGCGCTCCTATATTTTTTTCCCCACAAACATGCAAAAGAATATCGCCCAAAGTAGCATGACTATATTCAACATAAGCGACATGCAAAGTCGTCCCGGATGTCGGGACAGTATTCATTAAAGAGCCGGCAGTTGAAAGGTATAAATTGTCGCCGTCAGCCCAAGCGGAAGTATCAAAATTATCAAGTTGACCGACATGTCTTACTCTGATAGTTTGCCCGGAAGTTTTTGATTCAATCGCCACCCCCGCAACATAAGTTTTACCGTCAACAGTATTGTCAGCCAAAGAAAATTGAACATTATTGCCGACAGCGCCGGAAATATAAACGGCTTCGCCAATGTCTATATCTTCAGCCGCCTTTCCCTCCACTGTTATAGTTTCAACGGCGTCAGCGGAAACAGTGAGAACGCCACTCGCGGACAGCGTGCCGTCGCCGGTCATTATATTACTTTGTATGGCTCCGGTTCCGTCGCCCTGGAGGATCCCGCCAGCGGTAAAAGTGCCGGCACCGGTTCCGCCCTGCGGGACATGTAAGACTGTAGAAGCCGCCGCCGTCAAAGTAAAGATTCCCAAAATAGCAACAATAATTTTCTTAAAATGTTTTTTAATTATTTCAATCATAGTTTTAAATTTAATGATAATAAAAAGCCCGTAAAATACTACCAGCGAGCGGAGCATTAACAAAGGTAATTGTTAGACCTGTTAAAGTGTAATCTTCCCCGGCAGGTGTTTGATACATTCCGTTTAAAAAAATTTGAAGCGAACCGGTAGCGGGAGTATTTGTTAAAGTGAAAGTGTCATTTGCTCCGTCAATTACTCCGCCCGGAGTTTCATTATAAGCAGGCGTCGCAAAATTATTGAGAATAGATCTATTTATTTTATTGAGAACATCGACAATTTCTTTTAAATGTTTTACAACATCCATTTTTTTCAATTAAATTTTACAAATTCTTTAAGCAAAGTATAGTAGTCATCACGCCATTGATCTAAAACTTTACGCACCTCGTCAAGTTCGATGTCGGGATAAGTTGCCGGACTGATAACTTTAGTGGAAACTATTTTGCGGTAATGTCTATAAGCGGCTCCGACATAAACAAGTTCACCCAAATTGTCATCAACATCAATTTCAAGGTCATTCGAAAAAATAAAAAGACGAGAATCATTAATCCCAGCAATTAAATTAGAACCGTCAGAATCAGAAGCGACACAGCGCCAAGCTAAGTCAACATTCCATACCCCGCTTTCAGTCCAAGTTACCCCGCTGTCGGAGGATACATAAAGACGACCCGAAGAAGCTCCAGCAATTAAATTAGAACCGTCAGAACTGGAAGCGACACTATACCAATCTTGATCAACATTTCCAGCGGGTTGACGTTCGGTCCAAGTTACCCCGCTGTCGGAGGAAGTATAAAGACGACCAGTATAAGCTCCAGCAATTAAATTAGAACCGTCAGAATCAGAGGCGACACAACGCCAAGCCTTATCAACAGCTCCAGCGGGTTGACGTTCGGTCCAAGTTACCCCACTGTCGGATGAAGTATAAAGACGGCCGTTGCTAGCTCCAACAATTAAATTAGAACCGTCAGAATCAGAGGCGACACAATACCAATAATCATCAACATCCCCGGAAGGCCTGGTCTCCGTCCAAGTCGCGCCACCGTCGGAGGAAATATAAAGACGACCGTTATTAATTCCAGCAACAAGGTTAGAGCCGTCGGAATCAGAAGCGACACAATGCCAATAACTATTTATATCCCCGCCAGGTTGTGTCTCTAACCAATCCCCGCCACTGTCAACATGGTAGCCGGTAACAAACCAAATTTTTATAGTTTCCCCGTCTTCATCCATTCCATTAGTTAGCTGGATTTTTTCATTAAATTCAAACCAACGCAGAGTTTCCTCATCTTCGGCATTTTCCAAATTTTTAAAATCAGATTCAGGAACTTCGTCGCCGTCAATTTCAATACGCAAAACTTTTAAACAATTATCAGGTTTAGAAATATAGGTTTGATCCTTGACGGTCGTTTGAGTTTCATCAATTTTCTTTTTTGAAAAAACAAAGGATAAAAAATTAACAGCGTCAAGAATATGTTGATCAACATCAGCGGTTACATCACTAATATAATCACGCACTATGGTTCTGACTTCTTCAAAATTCATAAATTTAAATAACTATTTAACCCGCTGGCTCCTAAAAGGAGCAAGCGAATAAACAACTATTTACCAGCGTTTCTTTCATTTTCCTTTTTCTGCTCTTCTTCGTTCGAACAAAGAATTTCAATTTCAGGATCATCCAAAAGAAATTTAATTTCATCGGGATCCATGGGAGTGTAAACTTGACGATCTACTAAACGGATAACCCCGCCGTTTACATTTCCAGTATAAATACCTCGAGCTTTTCTACGCCTGCAAAAAGTAGGCGGCTTGATTTTTTTTTCCGGCGCCTGTGTGTTATTTGACATAATGATATTTTAACAAATTAAATTTTGGAGGAGTGCGGTTTTTCGGACAAACCTACAAGCCCAAGGGAAACCGCAAAACCTATCATAATGGTTTTTTTGTGAAAGGGATACCACCAAAAAACCCCGTCAATTTATGTTATTCCGTAAGCCTTAGTAGCTCCACCATTTGAAACCCGACAAGTGTATTGACCAAGAACTTGTGTTTTTGTTTTCTTTCCTGTTTGTTCAACAAGATAAGTAGCAAAATTTCCGTCCTCGTGCTTTCCACCCTCTAACGGGCCATATGCAACTCTATTATAATCCATAATCAAAAATTCCCCGGATCTCATATCTCTATCAACATGCAACTGAACATCATGACCCATAATGGCAACAACATTAATTGACTGACCACCCTTTTTATCGGACGGCACAGTCCGAACACCGGTATTAAATAATTGCTCTATCGTCGCAATAACAGTGGCGTTCGCGTGGATTGCGTGCGGGAATAAACCGGCGTCAATGTGAGCGACAACAGCGGTATAAAATTTAGCGAGTGTTAACGCCCCACCAACATTTGATGTCGTAGTAAGAAATTCACGGATCCCGCCCATAGTCGCAACCGTTCCAGTTTTATCTCTGATTCCCTCAACAAGAGCGGAATTTAATTGCTTCAATAATTCTTTCAATTTCTTAATAACAGAATTGTCATGAACATCGCCGGCAACCATTTTTGATCTCCGGATTGTTCCGGATACGCCCGCAACGTCTTCAAGAGTTTGACAATAATTATATAATTCAGACGGAGCCTGGTAATTGCTATCCATAACATCAGAATCTTCATCTTGGGCGTTTCCAATATATTTCATATTGAAAGCTGCTTCAGTTTGAATCGCGGCTGTAGTGCCTCCATGTCCACGGGCTCCAACCGTCACAGTATTTCCAGCGACATTAATTGCGGTAATTCTGACAACCTCTTCCTGATTTGCATGACCCATAAGAACAAACATGTCACCGACACGGAGCAATGCGGTATAAGCGGCGTCAATGGTTAAAAGAGCCGTAACACTATTAGTGTGCCATAACAGACCTGATCCGGAAACTCCGGAAAGGAATGTCATCGGTCTTGCCTCATCATCAAACCATTCGTGTTTTTCGTCCATTACTCCTTTGCCAAAGGCTTCGGAGATAGACGGGAGTTGACGAACGAAAGATAACATCTGCATATCGTCGTGGTTTAGCATTAAGGTATCGACAACATCAGATAGATCCTCGCGTTCGCGAACACCCGTAGTTAGTAATTTACTCATACATTTTAAAGCTTAGTTTTTAAAATTAAGCTTTTCACGCATAAGACGTAAAATTTTAACGGCGCCCTGATCGCCCTTTAAGGATTTATCTTTTTTGACTTCATCAATTTCTTTTTGAATATCGTCCTCGCTTTCGTATTTTGGCTTTATGAAAAATTTTGAATCGCCGTAGATCTCTTTATTTTTCGCCCGCTGTTTTTCAACAATTTTTTCAATTTGTTCATCGGTTTTGCCGACAAGCAAATCAGGCTCAATGTCCGGGTATTCTGTTTCAAGTTCATCCCGACGTTTTCCGTCGTTGAAAACTTGCAACGCTTCCGCCATTGTCTTAAGATCTCCACGCATTTTTTCCATTTCCTTTTCAGATTCAGTTTTTTTCTCATCAGCTTTTTTCTTTGCTTCCTCATCAGCTTTTTTCTTTGTGTCATTAAACACATTAATATCAGCAAGCGCCTTTTTTAATTCGACGTCTTTTTCGCTCAAGCTTTTTTGAAGATTTTTTATATCTTCGGGTTTTGGATTGTCTGGATCAATTACCGGAGGATTGTCATTTGAGTCCCCCAGGTTGTCCGAGTCCTTATTTGGTTCTGGCATAATTTATATTAAGTTAATTATTTAGTTAAATTATTTTTGACCTTTTTCCCGTCGTCGGGAATATGGTCATCAACTTTCGGTTTAAGATAATCAAACATCTTATCTTCTTCAATAATTTTTGCGATGACATCATCGGGATCCTCAACCGCTCGTAATTCCGTGATTGCGTCTTTTCTTGAAATTAATTTGTTTTCAAGCAACATAATATATTCTTCAGTTTTAACTTTACTATCAAACGCCAAAGCGGGATTATAAATAGGATCAGTGTCATAGTCGCCGGGCTTGAATTTATAAGTCAAAATAGCGTCATTCATTTCACGAAACGCCTTGTCCCAAAACACCCGCATAAATCCAATCAAATCCATCATTTCGGAAAACTGGAAAGACAAAGACACTCCCGAAATCGCCGCCTTGATCGCTCCGCCAATATCAACAATACCGGTTTTGCGCCTCATCCGTTTATCAATAAAATCTAAATATTCCAAAACGATTGAGCTTTCATTAACTTCTTCTACGCGAACATCATCATCGCCTTTAAGGTAAGAAACCTTTTTGCGTCCGCGTTTATAAGTTCCCTCTTTGGCAGTGTCGGAAAAAACATTGACATGCGGAATAGTGTTGTCATCAACTCTTTTAGAAAAATTAGAAGCCTGTTTATTTGTTTCAACATCCAAATCCATTAACTGTAAAATTTTACTCCGCCCCTCTTTCGAGTGCGGTTTTGGAAAACAAGGAATCCAAGAAACAGGAATAAAACCAAGCTCATTTTTTCTGCTTTCCAGTTCGTAAGTGCCGTCAGCGTCAATCAAAATATTTATAATAACATTTTTGTCGTAATAAATAATTTCTTCCCCGCCGTCCGTAAATTTTTCCTTGTGGGCAAATCTGATCAGTTCGTCGCCATGCCAAGCAAGCGAGCAATTTCTCGGATTAAGAGAAATTATCTCGGCTTTTTTTGTCTTCGGGTTTTGCGGATAATACAAGCAAGCGGCGCCGCCAATCAAAAAATTCATTCCCTGCTCGATCAAAATTGCCGGCAAATAAAATTTTCTGTAAACGCTCATAATCTCGGAAACCATTTTTCCGTCTTTATCATCATAAACTTTCGCGCCGACTTCTAAAACTCCGGTTCTTTGATTGCGCGGGAAAAGCCTCGCAAGATAACGGTCAACAAAATCAGACGAAAAATTAAAAATAAGAGATTCAAGCCCGTCAGACTTTCGCTCTTTTTCTTCCGTCCTGGTCCATTGATCGCTATCCAAAACAAACTCGAAAAGAGATTGAAAAGAATTAGATCTAGCCCCGGTAACTTTTTGTTTGTCGGAAATAAAATCTTCAACCTCTTGTTTAATTTCACTATTTGCTAATTTACTTTTGCTCATTGTTATTTTTCTTAGGTATATTTAAAAATTTATTTAATAACCAAATCCAAATTTTTTTGGGGATCCACCGGGGACGGGGTTTTACAAGATACATCAAATTTTCTCGCATTTCGTTTTTAATTTTCATCCCCATTTTCCGATTCTCGTTTCGAAGAAAACGGGGTGTTAATATTTTAGTCATTTTCTTTTGATATTATATGTTGTATTATAGTAAACTTTTCAGTGAGCGTCAATCCTTTCCATTCCTCGTCATCGCTCCAATCAGAATTTTTATTGATTCCGTTTATGACCTTTTCTTTTGTTCGCCAGTCAACCTCTAACCATAATTTATCTAACACTTTTATTTCGCCCCTTGCAATCCACATTTTCTTTTGTCGCTCCAAGACTTGCTCGAGGCTTCTGGCCTTTTCCTTTTTAGTTAATTTATTCATTTTCTTTTATCACTTCCTAGATCAAAACCACATTCAGGACAATAATTTGAATCGGCGTCAATATCCATACTATTACATTCAGGACATAAATAAAAAAAAGCACAAGTCGCAACCTTCAAACCTTTTCTTAATTTTGTTGAATATCTGTTAGCGACTATTTGAGAAACATCCGAAGCTGACGAACATTTACCTTTCTGATAATTTAATAATATATTGAATTGTTCCGCTAATGATAAATCTCCGAAATAAATTTCTATAGCATGATCACTATCCAGGATTTCATTTTCTAATACTATTTCTTTTTCTGATTCTTCTAGCGAATCCCAGATTCTATCAATCGACAAAGCTAATTCGTGACGCAATCTATCTGCGGTCGCTGTTTGATAATTTGTTGTTTTCATTTTTATAGGTTTAAATTTATTAAATATTCCTCCCCGTTTTGATCAGTAATAATTATTGCCGAAACAACCTCGCCTAAAGATTTCATCAGCTTTAATTTCTTATTGATCATATTCTTTACCGCCACCCGCTGGGCTTGCTTGTTTAGTTTATAAACTCCAACATACTCGGGCTTTTTAATTCTAACAATCATTGTGTTAATGAAGATAATCTAGCAATCTTCATATTCCTCGCAGCCCTCTTTTGCAAGCACGCTATACAAAATCTCCTCTTAGCTTTTCGGCGCTTAATATCACGCCCGCAAATCACACACTTTAAATTTTCCATTGTTAACACCTCCTTTCTTTTTTTTATTAATTACTTTCCTATAGCCTTTGATGATCAAGGACTACAAGAAAAGAAGAAATAACAAACCTAATTCCATTGTAATAAAAAAACGAAATCTTGTCAAGCCCTAAAAAGGGGATAACTTTTTACCCGTCGACAGTTCCAATCATAGAGGTTTCAATCTCAATACCAGAGCAAGCAATCGCCAAGGCCATAATATTATCAGTGTCCAAATTCTTATCTTCACGCTGGTATATTGTCATCTCGTCAGCCAGTTCAGGGATGAAAGGAGCCTGCACCATTCCAGCGTCAAGGACAGTTTGAAGATGATCAAGCAATGTATCTTTACGCCCGCCCCGGAAGTCAACGGGGCTTGCGATATCCATAACAATACTCCAGAGAGTATCGCCAACGCCAGTGCTATCCAAGAACACATCAGCGTTGCTTTCGTAATGAGCGCTCCGTATTTCACGCTCAATCGAATCGCCTTCGTCAACACCAGTCTTAGCAAGGATATTCTCACGCTCTTTTTCGGTCCAAGGTTTTTGAAACGCCCACCGCTTGACAATACGGAAAGGCTTAAAGAATTTGTCAATTCTATATCCGACAGTCTGATCAGAAATAGATCCTTT
>DAOVOJ010000030.1 GCA_030629775.1 Candidatus Moraniibacteriota bacterium | reverse complement strand
TCAAAATTATCAGCTAAAAAATCAGCGGGATATCGGTAGAAAAAAATCGCCAAAATCAAAGCGGCGAAAAAACAAAAAAAATTGATTACTACCAACAATAATCCTTTCTTTAATCCGCCAAAAAAACAAATTAACAGATAAAATATTATTACTAAATCGATCCAATTACCGATCATAATTTAAAACTTAAAATATTTTTCCCACTTCAAGTATAATTCTCTTGTCGCTCTCAGGTCACCGACATTATATTCGGCGATTTTTAAATATTCTCCATTTTTAAACAGCCCTGCCACGTCCTCGCCTTTAACTCCTTCGTCCTTGGGACTTTTTATTCCAAACGCCCGACACCATAAATGCAATCCTCCCTTTTTTCTTACCGCGCCGTAAAAAGTCAGCTGGTCTAATAGATCAATGTGCTTGGCGTTAAATAACTGGCTATTTAAATAACGATTGGAGAGCAAATTTTTGCTGGGCTGAGCGCCGTGAATCGCCGAGCGAACCATCATAAACGGGACATCAAATGATCGGCTGTTAAAACCGATAAATTCATCGTAAGATTTGGCGCCTTCCCAGAATTTTTCAAGCATCTCTTTCTCGGTGCAAACTTTAAATTCAATGCCGTCTTTTTGCGGGGGTTGAAGATTTTTAATCCCTTTATTTTCTTTTGTCTCAGGCGATTGATAATAAACAACTCCTTTATTTTTTTCCACATCCAAAACCCCAATAACCACAATTTCTCCTGTCAAAGGAGAAAAAACCAAACCATTTTTTAGATCTTCCAGCGCTTTCTGATATTCATCCTCATTGGATGATTCTTTTTTTATCCAACAAGTCAAAACTTCCTGAGTGGTTTTATCAAGTTCGTTAAAATCTTCTCCAACAGTTTCAATGTCAAAAACAAGTTTCGGCATAAATAAAAAATTAGTTATTTTATGCTTGTATTATAACAGAATAGAAAAAAAAGGCTAGCCAAATGTATTTAAGACACATACATAAAATCTAAATTTAAATCATAGACTTGACGAAGACTGTTTTTTTTTGGTAATATAAGTTTGTTAACCAAAAAGGAGGGATAAAAAATGTGAACGCACATTAAAAAAACAAAAAGCAAGTTCAATGAAGCTTGCGGTATCGAACAACAAACAAAACCAGCCTTTAAAAATTCTAAAGGCTGACAATGAGAGGTTATTGAATGAATCGAACGAAAGGAATATTATTAGCTTTGGCAATAACAATTGCCTTAGCGGGAACTATTGTCTCGGCAGAGGCAAGGATGGCGCCGCAGGGTGTCCAATACGATCGGCAAGCAATTGTCAACGAAGCATACTATGCCGTGACCGGCTCGCAATACTATTGCCCGTATGTTGGCTCGGGATACAATGACAATCTGATCGGGTATTATAATTACCTGCTCAGCGATGTCGGAGCATATTGGCATACGAGAGAAGGTCAATGGAGAATCAGATATCCCGATTGGGCCGTCTCAAGTAATAACGACAACAACCTGAGACAAATGCTGTTAAGTGGAAATCTTCCATCCTATGGTCTTGCTGAAGGAATGGGCAGAGGAGGACAATGTAAATACTTTGCCAATCTGGTGCTCTACCGAGCAGAAGTGGAAGGAGCGGATCCGATGACAACCTATACTGGATTACAAAGCCAGAGTAGATCGTCTGCATATGCCAAGCCGGGAGATGTGCTGTTTAAGCAAAACTACCACACAGCCATAGTGGTTCGGGTTTTAGAGGGCGATCCTAACGCAGGAACAGTTACCGCTGTCCAGGTTGTGGATTCCAACTGGGTCATCAGAGAAGATGACGAAATCATAGGAATCCATAACTATTATGGTTCACAGCTGGCAGAATATCGAGTATGGACAGGCGTACCGTACTATAACTACTGAAACAAGGTAGTTGGCATCGTTGTTGAGGAGTTGGAAAAATAATCCAACTCCTTATTTTTTTATCCTCAATAAAACTTGAAACTATACACTATTTTTTCAAACAGCAATCTTTTGTTTAATTCTTTCCTCGCGTGTTCTACGAAAAAATGATCTAAAAAATTTTTGTAATCGGGATTATTTTGCATAAATTTCCACAAACTGTCATCTGGACGATTTTCCATTTCTTCAATCTCTTTTTTATATTGAGGATGAATTTCTATAAATTCAGGCAATTTAGCATCTAACGCGCGTTCCTCCTCAAAAAGCTCTATCGGTGCGCCAATGCTAATTATCATTTTATTATCTTGGGTTGGTAAATAATAAATAATTCCCAATGTGGCACTATAGACAGGGGGCAAAACAATCCGGTATCCCTCAACGCCGTTAATCTTAACCACTCTTTGGTTCTCTATCCCTTCACATGTGTTGAGAATTTCTTGGGAAATAAATTCATCAAATGGCAGGTTAGATTCGTTAGGATGAAAGCCAATGACGAACAGAGATGATTCTACTTGGTACTTATAATTATTATCCCGTACATCCTCTCTTTCAAAAACATTAAAATCAATCAGGCGGTTAATTGTCCTAAAACTTCCAAAAGTAAAATGAACATTGTCAGATACTTTATTTTCATTTTGCCCCGAATAAAAATCTTTATCGTTATCAAACTTGAAATCTCTAACCTCAACTTTCTTCCATTCAGATTCTGCAAAGCAATCTATTTTAAATCTGCAATCTTCATTAAATTTTTCCGGATATTTTATTTCAAATCCATACTCTTCATTGCGGTAAGTTTTCCATTTTTCTTTCTCGTCCCAAACATCAAACTCTTTGTCTAGGTATTTAGTATATTCATTCTCAATTAATTCCAATCCTCGGACTTGATTTTCTGTTTTTGATTTTTCTGCTATCTTGTTAAGATCTTGTATTTCCCGCCAAGCCAGTAAACTAACACTAATGGAGATAATCAATAAGACAGTTAAGAGATATTTAATATTTTTTTCTTTGGTCATAACAATTAGATTTATCTAGTTAATAATCTTATTCTATCATTATGGATTTTAATAGTCAATTACTTTTTAAATTCCCGCTTTCTTGTGTTATAATAATAAAAACAATCAAAAAATCGGTAAAATTGTTATTGCTAAAACAAAAATGTGGAAGAAAACTATCTTCCACATTCTTTTTTTATTTCAAAAATATATTTTCAACTGGATTTATTCAAACTTGAAACTATTTATCATTTCCCCATCATAGCATTTATAATCTTCTGAATTATGGTCAGTTCCAAATTGACACTCTTGGCCGAGATTTACTGACATAAGTTTATTTTTTTCAGGCGCGTATAAAATTTTATAAGTATAATTCCATGGACAGGTTGTCATTCCTAAATTTGTTTTTGGACCCCAGTCCTCGCCTTTTACTTTAATTTCATAAACCCCGCTTTGTTTCCAGAGTTTTTTATTTCCTGCAAAACATCCTTTTCCGTAATTATCCTTGATAAATTTATTTAATTCATCTTCATTTTTTACAATTCTGAATAAAATAGACCATCCGCCTGACCGTCCGCCCCCCTGTAATGATTTTAAAGAACGCGTTATTTTTTCACATGGTCCAATATATTTACCTAATTTTTCATCGTATTTTCCTCTATAAAAATATTCCTTCACAATATAAACTATTCCATTTTTATCATCTTCAAAAACTTTCAACGGAACATAAAACGGTTTTTTAGAATCGCATCTATAAGAACCACCATACACCATCTCGGGATATTTTATTGAAAAACCTAATTCGGCACTGGTGTATGTTTTCCATACTTCTTCCGGAGGAGTAGAAATAACAGGAGGAGGAGCATCTTCCTTTTTTTGAACTTCTTCTTTTTTAATACCCTCTTTTTTAGAAATAGGAACAGGTTCTTTTTTATTTAAAGAATAGCTCAAAATTCCTCCGCAAATAATAAAAATTAAAAGCGCAACGATTAAAATATATTTTTTGCTGTTTAATATTTTTTTGGTTTGGATTTTATTCATTTTATTAATTATAATTTATTTAAAAACCTTACCTTCACCCTACCATTCCCTGTCCAATAAATCAAGGGTCAAAAAAACAAAAAAATCGTTTAAATATTTATGTTTAAATGTTAAAATTTAGAAAAATTTGACTAAATATAAGTTTTCGCTTAGTATAAGAAGGTATTAAATACTATATTATTAAATTTATGACAGGAATTTTAGAAAATTTTAACCGGCAGTCTGCCAGAAAGGATATGCCGAACATTCGACCGGGACATGTGGTCAAAGTTTACCAAAAGATCAAGGAAACTGAGAAGGTGGCCGGGCGAAGCAAGGGAAAATCCAAAAGCGTTACCAAAGAAAGAATTCAGGTTTTTGAAGGGCTGGTTATCGCTGTGAAAGGACGCCAAGGCGTTGACGCCGCTATCACCGTCAGAAAAATTTCCAACGGCGTTGGCGTAGAACGAGTTTTTCCTTTAAGCGCTCCTACTATTGAAAAAATAGAACTGATCAAAAAGACCAAAGCCCGCCGAGCCAAGCTTTATTATATGCGAGACCGAATCGGCAAAGCCACCCGTCCGAAAGGAGAGCTGGTAAAACCGGAAGAGAATGAAGTTGCCGTAAAAGAAGAGGCAGTCAAAGAAGAAATTAAAGA
The DNA here is from genome assembly GCA_030629775.1 of Candidatus Moraniibacteriota bacterium. GTDB lineage: Bacteria > Patescibacteriota > Minisyncoccia > JAHIHE01 > DAOVOJ01 > DAOVOJ01. Next base: position 4,860 of record DAOVOJ010000030.1, on the reverse strand, counting down.
AAAAGAAGAAGTTAAAGAAGAGAAAGACGAAAAAAAGAAAACAGAAACTGAAGAAAAGGAAATAAAGGAAGAAGTTAAAGAAGAAGAAGAAACGAAAGACGAGAATAATAAAGAAAAAACAGAAACTGAAAAAGAAACTGGAAATTAAAAACTACTTTGAATTACAAACTGTTATTGCGAGGGGCCTGAGCGAACGCAGTTCGCGAGAAGACGACGCGGCAATCTCGCGGCAATAACTTAAAATTCTATAATTTATGGCACGAGATTGCCGCGCTCCGTTCCGCTATCGCTCCACTTCGCTCGCAATGACGGTGAGGCATAGAGTTTCGTAATTCAAAATTGATTTGATATTTAGTGTTTGTTCAGATTTAAAATTTTCAAATATAGCCGGGGTGGCGGAATTGGTATACGCAGCAGGTTGAGGGCCTGTGCCCATTTGGGCGTGCGGGTTCAAGTCCCGCCCTCGGCACAAGTTCTTGAAACTTGGAACTTGGAACTCATAACTTTGAACTTGTTCCAAGTTATGAGTTCAAAGTTTTAAGAAACCCGGGCGCTTAGCTCAGTTGGCTAGAGCATCTCGTTTACACCGAGAGGGTCGGGGGTTCGAATCCCTCAGCGCCCACAGTTTAAAACTTAAAACTTGGAACTTGGAACAAGTTCAAAGTTATGAGTTCCAAGTTCCAAGACATGCGCGGATGTCGTATAGTGGTTATTATACGACCTTGCCAAGGTCGGGACGGCGGTTCGATTCCGCTCATCCGCTCCAAAAAATATCTACAACTCTCAAATAAAATCCCTTGCTGGATCTAAATCGCAGCAAGGGAATTTTTATATTCAATAAAAATTTATTCGCTAAACTTCCTCTCCGACTTGTTGGAAGTTATTTTTATTTGTCCGTTGGGAATGTAATGAACCGTTCCTTCCTTGTCCAATAGAACAGTTCTTCTGAAATTCATATCTTTTACCGTCCCTTCAATACCCGCAATTTTCACCGCGTCATCAATCCTGTATTGATTTTCCAAGATTATAAACAGCCCCGAAAGAAAGTCGGCGATTAAATCTTTTGATCCCATTCCGATCACCAGTCCCAAAACTCCCGCTCCTGCCAAAAACGGCGTCGCGTTTATTCCAAACTCGGGAAGAACAACCAGAAAAGCCATCATCCAAACAATAAAATTCAGCGAGCTGTTAAAGATTTTTATCAGAGTATTTTCCCTCTTTTCCTCTTCTTTATAATCTTCAGTTTCCTTGTCCACTTTAACCACTCTTCTAATTATTTTTTCAATAATCTTTTTCCCAAATTTATTTACCAGCCAAGCAACCGCGAAAACAGCAACGACTTTAACGCCGTGAATCAAGAACCAATCATAAAAAATTTCCAGTATAGTCATAATTTTATTAATTTTTAATTTCTAATTTTCCTTGAATTTATTCCCCTCCTTGGATAAGGAGGGGCTAGGGGTGGTTTGAATAAATAGATTGAAAAGGTAGACAAGACTTTAATATTGAAAGGGCAGACACTGCCACGCTCAGGGCAAACACACAGGTCAGCCCCTACGGGACTTTATAGACTTTTGACTTTACGACCTTACAGACTTACCTTACCACTCCCTTTACAATAAAATCCGTCGCTTCTTCTTCGGATAAGCCGCGGGTCATCAGGGTCTCCAGCTCTTTTTGATTGACTTTGCCCACTGAAGCTTCGTGAGTAACTCGCGCCTCGGGATGGCAAACTTCAACGATCGGGATTGCTTTGGCGATTGATTTTTTGCCGATGACAATTTCCTGACAGTCAATATGCCCGCAGGCGCCTTTTGCTAAAGCAACCGTTTCTCCTTGAAGGAAAACACTGCCTCCGCCAATAGCCGCCGCTCTTGATTTTATTAAACTTTTAGAATTCTCTCCTCGCAGCAAAACTTTATCAAAAATTTCCACTTTGTCTTTCTCTCCTCGGGTGACAATTTTATTGGTAATTTCAACCAGCGCCTCTTTTTTTAATTCCATTTCCAGATTAATTTTCAACTTTCCCACGCTTCCTTGATCTAAAATAAATTCATTATTAAAAAAAGATCCCCTCTCCAGTAAAACTTTGAAGTTTGGCAAGACTTCCGCTCCGAAATTTTCTCCGTGATAATGTTTCTCCTGGTAAGATAGTCTGGAATTTTTTCCAAGTTTCATCACCGTCTCCATTCGGTGAGTGATTTTTTCGGCGATTGGAAAAGTGCAGTGGGCTAAAATTTTCGCCTCCGCTTTTTCCTCTAAAATTATCTCGGGCAAAATTATCTGTTTTCCTTGATTTTTTAAAATTCCAAAGCAAAGAAAAATCGGCTTTTTTATTTTAACTCCCTTTTTAACAATCAGCTTTATTTTCACTCCCTCTTTAAAGCTTTGAGCTTTCATTTCCAAACCAGCTGTTTTTTGAAACGAAAGAATTTTATTTGACTCCGCGTAAAAATGAGGCACGCCAGCCGCTTGCATTAAAGCTGTGTCAAAACCGCATTTTTTAGCGGAACTTATAAATTTTTTAGGCAAGGCATTGTTTTGAGACATATTTCTTTTCTTTTTAAAGACTGGCAATATTTTCTCATCACCGGCCTGAACGGCCCGCTACAGATTGTTTTTCCCCGGCGCAAAAATGTCGCCCGGTCGGCAATCAGCCCCACTTCTTCCCGATGAGAAATTAAAAGAATGGAGGCTTTTGTTTCCCGTTTAATGTTTTCCAAAATACCGTAAAGCTCCCGATAAATAATAATATCCAGCCCCGCGTCAGGCTCGTCCAGAATAATCAGCTTAGGTTTTAAAGCAATCACCGAGGCAAGCTCGATCCTTTTTCTTTCTCCTCCGCTTAAAGTCTGGTCAACGTAACGATTGATAAATTTTTTTGGTTCAAGACCTATTAATGACAGAATTTCCTCTGTTTTCTTCCGGCTAATTTTTTTATTTCCCGCCCTTAAAAAATCCTGGACGCTTATCCCTTCAAAAATCGCCGGCTCCTGAAAAGCAAGCGTCATTCCCATTTTTGCCCGCTGATCAATCGACAGTTTCGTAATATTTTTATTTAGAAAAATAACGCTCCCACCAGTAACTTTAAACCGCGATATTCCCATTAAAGCGTATGCCAAAGTTGATTTCCCGGAACCGTTGGCGCCCATTAAAACATGAATTGACTTTTCGTCAATTTCAAGAGAAATGTTTTTCAAAATTTCTTTATTGTTTTCTCCCGATTTAACAGAAAGATTTTTTATTTTCAACAAGGCCATAAATATAATATTCTAATTTTTAATTTTCAAGAGAATTATTTATACACTGTCATTCCCGCAAAAACTGGAATTCATAACTCTTAGATTTCCTGAAAATCTGGAGTTCAGACTTTAGTCTGTAGTGATATAGGATTGGCTTATTCAAACTCTTCCGTCTTACAGCTTAAAATCTGAACTTCGGTTCTTAGACAATCTGGTTTGATGTTATATTTTACAAAACCATCTCCGCCGCTTTGATAATCGGATAAGCTGTAGGAGGAGCAGTGATCAAGGGGTGTGTGGCAACTTGTAAATTAGCAAGCTCCCGCGCGGTCATTTTTTTCTGAATAGCGACGGCGATCAGATTTATCATCTCCGCAATATTTTCCGGTCCAACAACTTGACCGCCAATTAATATTTTTGATGATTTTTCAAAAACAAGTTTTACTTTAATTATTCCCGTGTTGGGCAAAGTCCCCGGATGGTGATTTGGCGCTTCGCTTGCGCCGACAGCAACTGCGATATTTTCTTCAGTCGCTATTTTCTCATTTAATCCCACAGAAGCTAAAACCAACCCATTGAGACAAGTGGAAAAAGCGGCAATGGTTCCTTCATTTTTTACCAAATTTTCAGGAGCGCGATATAAATTAGCGCCGGCAATTCTTGCTTCATAGCAAGCTACCGAGGCAAGCATTACCAAATTGGACTTTCCGGTGAAAAAGCTTCTGGTTTCGGCGCAATCGCCAACGGCAAAAACATCCGGAATATTTGTCCGCATAAATTCATCTGCTAAAATTCCTCCTTTTTCCACTATTTTAATTCCCGCATCTTCAGCCAGTTTAACATTCGGCCTCGCGCCAACTGACATTATCACTAAATCAGCTGGAATTTGTTCGCCATTATTAAGTTTCACCGCTTCTACTTTATCTTTTCCCATTATTTCCTCTACCGCAGTTTTGAGATAAAGCTTCACTCCTTTTTCTTTAATTTTTTCTTCGCCGGCAATGGCAAATTCTTCATCAAAAGGAGCGATCAAGCAATGCTCCAAAATTTCCACGATACTGATATTTTTCCCTTCCATTGCGCTCAATTCTTCCGCCAATTCCACTCCGATAAAACCGCCTCCGATAATAACAATGTTCTTTGCCCGAAGAACCGCTCCTCTTAAGTCTTCCAAATAAGATATATCTTTCTTAATTTGATACACTCCGTTTGTCTCCACTCCTTTAATCGGAATCGCAGCGGGACTGGAACCAGTTGCCAAAACCAATTTGTCATAATTTATTTCCTCCCCGTTTCCAAGCGTTACTTTTTTATTTTCAGTATCAATGTTTGTCGCTTCTTCAATAACCAAATCAATTTTATTCGCCTCGTACGCCTTATCCGGCATTGTGTCTTTCTCAACAGCATCCAGCCGATTGAAAATATACGGCAGTCCGCAAGGAACAGCGCACTTTGAATACTCTCTAACCAGAATAATTTTCTTATCCGGATTATTTTTTCTCGCGGTTACCGCGGTCACCAATCCCGCCGGTCCCCCGCCAATAATTAAAATATCCGTTTTTTTCATGATTTTTTGTTAGTTTAATTAATTTTTCTTGACGCTAATTTTAAATCATCC
>DAOVOJ010000035.1 GCA_030629775.1 Candidatus Moraniibacteriota bacterium | reverse complement strand
CTTGCCTTGACGCTGGCGATACCAATGATGGTTTCCGACATAGGAAGCCCTGACAAGGGAATAATTATCGCGGGCTATATCGGAGCGATACTTTTGGGTTCCGCTTACATTGCCATAGGGCTGTGGATCTCTTCAGTGACTAAAAACCAAATTATATCTTTTCTCGTTACCGTTACAATTATATTTATATTTTATATGGTCGGAAATTCTCTTATTCTTGACGCGATGCCGTCAAGTGTCGCGGCGACCGGAAAATTTTTAAGCTTTTCAACTCACTTCAATTCAATCCTCCGCGGAGTAATTTCTTTGTCGGATGTTTTATACTATATTTCAATTATTGTATTTTTCTTATTCTTAAACGCAAGAGCTGTTAGTTTGAGGGAGTGGAAATGAGATTAGGTTGTAGGTTGTAGCTTCTTAGGTTGTAGGTTTTTAAATTATTGCTGGCTCCATTGTGGCGATAGCTCTGTGGAGTCGAAATGCGGGTATATAATTCTGGTTTGACAATAAGGCTCCACAGCCCTATCGGGACTATGGAGCCAGCGTGACTAGTAGTAAAAAAAGCAGAGTAAGGTATTATGCCTTACTCTAAGAAGATGATGTATTTTTCTTGAACGACCTTGTAAAAAGGTTTTTCAGAAACAAGTTTGCATCATCAATCAATGTCCAGTTTGTTTCGTGGATATTAATTGTCTGTTCTCCACAAGAGCAGAAATTGTCTGTGGCGGTTTTTTCCCCACAATGCGTGCATACTTTTGTGTAGTTGTATGCATTATAAAACCCATTTTTATCCACGGAAACTGCTTGTCTTTTGCATTTGGGACACACAACTCCGTTTGTTTCTATTCTGCAATATGGACATGCCCACATCATTTTAATGGGCGCATATTCTCCACATTCGGGACAAAACTTATTGTTTGTTTCTGTCCCACAAGCTAAGCATTTTCTTCTTTCTCCTTTTACTTTTACTTTTACTTTTGTCATTTGTTGCACCTCCATGCGTTATAAATATGACTATTCATACTATCATAAAACTAAATCTATGTCAATACCAACCAAAAAAATCCTAAATTCATCAGTAAGACCATGGTTCAAAACTTCTACCCGGCTTTAGCCGAGGGTTGATGATGCTTTAGCGTCCCGAAATTTATTCGCGAAGTTAAAACCTCGCAGACCGTGCGCTAAAGCGCCGTAGAATAATTATTATTTTTTCAAATAAAAAAAAGAAGGCAACAATCGCAACTTCTGTTGAGACTGATGCCTAAAAATGTTTTTTTGCCTTTATTCTTTTACTAAAAAGGCAAATCCGAATCCGATAATAAGAGTCAATGAAGCTCCTGTTGCTCCAATGACATTAACAACTTCACTCTTGCTGGCTACTGATGCTATCAATATTGATGCACCAGAAATTATCGTTATACCCATCAAAAATAATGAATCTTTTGATAATGCCATTTATACACCTCCAAGTGTTGATTTAACTATTTACTCTATCATACATAAAACAAATCTTATGTCAATCCCACTAAATAAAAAAATCCTAAATTCATCTCTAAGTTCAGTCTTGATATTTTTAGCGTTTTTAATCGCTATCAATTTTTTGGCGTTGCAGAATCCCGTGTATTTTGATCTGACGGAGGAAAAAATTTATACGACTTCGGAGGCAACAAAAGATATTCTGAGAAATTTGGAAAATGAAGTTAGTGTTAATTTCTATATTTCAAAAGATCTTCCGCAGGATGTGGCTGGTGTAAAAACACAGCTTGTTGATTTTATGAATCAATATAAAGATATTGCCGGATCAAATTTGAAAGTTTCTTACAGCGAGCCGGAGAACACTCCGGAAAAAGTTCAAGAGCTTGGTGAAATAGGAATTCCTCAGATACAGTTTAATGTCATAGAAAAAGACAAATACGAAGTGAAGCAAGGATTTTTTGGAGTTGAAATAACTTCAGAGAAAGACGGCGAGATAAAAAGGGAAGCAATTCCGATCATTCAGTTCATTGATAGTTGGGAATATGATTTTATTTCCGCTGTTCATTCGGTTTCAAGGGAGAACGAAGAAACCGTCGCTTTCTTAAAGGGTCATGGAGAAAAAGATATTCAGGTTCAGGATCTGCAAAAGTCTTATAAAATCGTGAATGTTGAAATAGAAATTGAAGGAGAAAATAAAGGGTTTTTTATTTCAGAAAATAAAGAAGAAGAAACAAGCGAGATAGAAAAGGAAAAAGAATTTGTAACTCCGATAACTCTGATCGTTGTTGGTCCGACAGAAAAAATATCAAGCGAGGAGATCGCGGTTATTGATGAATTTATTTCCGGCGGAGGCAATATCATTGTCGCGTCTGAAAGCGTAAATCCGGATCTTCAGCAGAATTTAAACGCGGTTCCCGTTGAAAATAATATAAACGAGCTTACAAAAAAATACGGCATTCAAATTAATTCAGATCTGGTTTATGACAAGTCTAATTCTAATATAACTTATCAACAGGGATTTTTCTCGGTTAGCAAAGAATATCCTTTCTGGGTAAAAACTTTGCAGGATAATTTTGAAAAGCATCCCTCGCTTTCCGGTATCCAGTCAATTACATTTCCTTGGGCATCTTCTCTTTCTATTTCCGAGAATGAAGATTATCTCGCGAAATCAATGGTAAGTTCAACAAATCAAGCAAAAGACATGTCGGAGAATTATAATTTATTGCCGGATAGCAGATTTTCTTTTTCCGGAGGATCCAAGAAAACAATTGCCGCTTTTGCCGAGCCGAAAGACAAAAATTCAAACAAAGGAATATTGTTCGTTGTTGGCGATTCAGATTTTATATCTCCGGGCTATTCCAGACAAGCTCCCGACAACGAAACATTTTTTATGAATCTTGTTGATTCAGTTTCCAATTCCGTTAATCTGGCGTCAATCCGCTCTAAAAACATCATTGACCGTCCGCTTAAAGAACTTGAAGAATCAGAGAAAAATTACTGGAAATTCATTTCAATTTTTGCCGGCGCTATTCTGATTGATATTTATGGAGTTTTTAGGATCGTTAAAAGAAGAAAAAGAAATAGATAATGAAATAAATTGTTGTATTGTTAAATTGCTAAATTGTTAAACATTTTTGCGAAAGTGATTGACAAGAGGCGTTATGTCGGATAAACTAAGAAAGTAATCAATTTAGTTTATTAAAAATTAATTTGTGGGAGTGGGAATTATATTATAATTTTCTTACGCTCGCACCACGAAAGGAAAAAAGTATGAAAAAATCAAAGCGTTATCGCGAGGCGATGAAAAATGTTGATCGTTTAAAAACTTACGATCTTGACGAAGCGTTGGAGCTGGTCATTAAAAACGCGACGGCTAAATTTGATGAAAGCGTAGAAGTTCATCTGGTCTTGGGAATTAGCCCTAAGCAATCTGACCAGCTGGTTAGAGGAACGATCACTCTTCCTTATAGTGTTGGTAAAAGCAAAAAAATCGTTGTTTTTGCGGAAGGAGACAAAGCCAAAGAAGCGGAAAAAGCGGGAGCGGATTTAGTTGGTGGTCAGGAATTAATTGATGAAATTAAACAGAAAAAAGTCTGTGATTTTGAAGTGGCGGTGGCAACGCCTGAAATGATGAAAAATCTGGCGCCTATTGCCAAAATTTTAGGACCGAAAGGATTAATGCCTTCACCGAAGACGGAAACAGTAACGACTGATGTTGCTAAAACGGTGGCAGAATTAAAAAAGGGAAAGTTAAGTTTCAAGAATGACGACACGGGAAATCTGCATCAGTTAGTTGGTAAAGTTTCTTTGGGCAAGGATAAGTTAAAAGAAAATTTAACGGTCTTTATGGATAAAATACGGGGAATGAAGCCGGAAAATTCAAAAGGAATTTTTATTAAAGACGCAAAGATCTGCTCAGCGATGGGACCGGGGATTAGAGTTAAAAGTTCATAAAGCTAAAAGTGGGAAAGCAAATAGTTAGGTCTTTCCATTTGTCATTCCGACCGAGCGACGATAGGAGCGAGTGGAGGAATCTGTAAACACGAGATGTTTGTTTCTAAATAAAAATAATTTAATGCACACTTTATCTGTTTACAGATCCCTCGGCTTTGCTCCACTGCGTTCCGCTCCGCTCGGGATGACAAAAAAAGTGTTTTGTAATTCAAGGTAATTCGCAAAATATGATCTTATCAGACAGAGACATTTTAAAAGCCATTGAAAAAGGGCAAATAAAAATAACTCCTTTTGAGAAAAAACTTGTCCAGCCGGCCTCGGTTGATCTGCGGTTGGACAACCAGTTTTTGGTTTTTAAAAACACTGTTCATTCTTGCATTGATGTTAAAAAACCGGTGGATGACTTGATGGAAAAAATTGTTATTGATGATGATAATTTTTTTGTTATTCACCCGGGCGAGTTTGCCTTGGGAATGACCTATGAAATGGTGGGAGTGGGGGATGATATGGTCGGGCGGCTGGAAGGCAAGTCGTCTCTGGGGCGGCTGGGAATTATTATTCACGCCACGGCGGGTTATCTTGATCCGGGCAATCATTTGAAGCTTACTTTGGAACTTTCCAATCTTGGTAAATTGCCGGTAAAGCTTTATCCTAAAATGCCGATTGCCCAGATGTCATTTTCACCTCTTTCTTCTGTGGCGGAAAATCCTTACGGGTCTGACAAGCTGGACAGCAAGTATTACGGCGCGACGGAACCTCAAGCCAGCAAGATGTATCGGAATTTTGAAGAAGAGAATCATAAATAAAGAATTGTGAATTATAAATAGTAAATTAAATTTTTTTATTCACAATTCACAATTCGTAATTCGTTATTCTATTTTTATAACATTGACATTTTTAGTCCTCAATGTTATTTTATTTTAAGGTGAGTTTGATAAAAAATTTCTGGAGTAGCTCAATGGTAGAGCAACTGGCTGTTAACCAGTGGGTTCCCGGTTCGAGTCCGGGCTCCAGAGCAGGCAAAATGAAAATGGGGCTTTTGGCCCTGTTTTGTTTTAAAAAATACTAATGAAAAATCATACCAAATTATTGTGGACTCAGCGAGAATCGGACTCGCGTCTCCGCAATGCGAATGCGGCGTATTACCACTATACTATGAGCCCGTTAAAAAATTATCGCGTATTTAATGTCTGCTGACTGGCAACGCTAATAGTATTTATCTTATTGTAATTTTTCGCGTCTGTCAAAATTTTTTGTGAGTTTTTTGAAGTATGTCATATAAATGTCCCGACTATACAAAAACAAAATTTAGTAGCATAATGGAGTAGTAAGCGGTAATTTTTTAATCAATAATAAAACTATGTCTAATAAAAAACACCAGCCCAAAAAATTAAATCTCCCGGACTTTTCCGGAGATAGTGATTTTCCCAAGCCTTGCAAGATTAAAATATTATATGATGAGACTTTGCAGAAAATAACCGGCAAAAAAGAGGAAGAGGCGATCGTCAGTGAGGGGATACCGTTTATGATCTTTCTGGGAACGATTTTTTCGTCCTATCCGGCCATTGAACTCAAGTATCCGCCGGGCACTTTGGGATTTACCGTCAATGGCCGACCGCCTTCTGATTTTGAAATTCTTGAAGATGGCGATGAAGTTTTCTTTACAGCCCATTCGCCATTTGATAATTTTATGGATTATCATCACGGGTAGATCATTATTAAAATTAAATATTTCTTATGAAAATAAAAAAGAATAACTTAATTGTTTTCGCGGGCGGTTTGTTGGTTATTTTAGCCGTGATTATTTTTGTTATCGCGCATAGTAGAAATATAGCTAATAATGAAATGGATAGAAAAACTAATATTACAGTTTCTATTCTACCGCAGGTTGATTTTGTTGAAAATATTGGAAAAGACAAAGTGAGCGTCTCGGCGATGATTCCTTCTGGATTTAGTCCAGCTGCTTATGAACCATCCATAGAACAATTGAAAAAGTTAAGCCGAGCGAATTTATATATTAAAATCGGGCACATTCCTTTTGAAAAAACACAGATGAAAAAACTGGAAAATTTAAATCCAGAAATGAAAGTTATTGATTCTTCAGAAGGAATTGAAATTTATGAAAATGATCCGCATATTTGGTTGTCTCCAAGATTAGCAAAGATACAGGTAGAGAATATTTGTTTAGCTTTAATAAAAATAGATCCTGAAAATAAAGATTTTTACGAGAAGAATAAAAATGAGTATTTGGCAAAATTAGATAATTTAGATCTTGAATTAAAAAACTCTCTTTCTGAAATAAAAGGCAAAAAGATTTTAGTCTTTCATCCCGCGTTTGGATATTTAGCTAGAGATTACGGTTTTGAACAAATCGCGATTGAAATAGACGGCAAAGAGCCAAGCGCGGAAAATTTAGCGAACATTATTGACACGGCAAAAAAAGAAAATATTAAAACGATCTTTGTCCAAAAACAATTCAGTCAAAAAAGCGCCGAAGCGATTGCTCGGCAAATCGGCGGTAATGTTGTTCCACTTGATCCTTTGGCGAGAAATTATATTGAGAATTTAAGGAGGATTGGGAAGGAGATGAGTGAATAGCATCTGTGTTCGTCTGTGCCTTTAGTCAGTGTTTGTCAGTGTTGAATTGCGGGCATTGAATAGCATACAGACGAACACAAACTAAAGCACAGACGAACACTGATTTATTAAATTTTTATAAAATGTCAAATCCAATCATCACAATCAAAAACCTCTCTTTTGCTTATCAGAGAGAGAATAATATTCTGGAAGATATAGATCTGGAAGTTTTTGGGAATGATTTTTTGGGTATTATCGGTCCTAACGGCGGAGGGAAAACGACGCTTTTAAAAATAATTTTAGGGCTTTTAAAACCTGACGAAGGAGATGTTTTAGTGTTTGATAAAAAACCAAAAGAAGCAAGGGATCTAATCGGCTATGTTCCTCAATTTTTAGAAATTGATCTGGATTGTCCGGTAAGCGTTTTAGATATTGTTTTAATGGGAATTTTAGGCCGAAAAAAAATATTTCAAAAATATAATGATCAAGATTTGAAGTTAGCAGAAGAAGCTTTAAAGTTTGTGGATATATATAATTTAAAAAATAAACAAATCGGTGAATTATCCGGCGGACAAAGACAGAGAGTTTATATTGCCAGAGCCTTGATCAGAAAACCAAAACTGCTAATTTTAGACGAGCCGACTGCCAGCATTGACGAAAAATCAGAAAAAGATTTTTGGGAACTACTAAAAGAGATCAATAAAAATTCTGCTATTATTATAGTTTCCCATGATATCGGAGTTATTTTTAAAAATGTTAATAAAATTGCCTGCTTAAATAAACAGCTCTATTGCCACGACGCTACTGAGATAACTTCTGAAATTTTAGATAAAACATATAAATGTGATATTGAAATACTTGGACACGGACTGCCTCATCGGGTTTTGAAAAAACATTAAATAATTTCTACCCGGCTTTAGCCGAGGGTTTGCGAGGTTTTAACCTCGCGAAACTTAACTTAATAAAATTATTTATTTTTTCGCGAGGTTAAAACCTCTTTGACCGTGCGCTAAAGCGCCGTAGAATAATTTAAATTTATGGAAATTCTAACCTACAACTTTTTCCAAAACGCTTTCTTAATCGGTATTCTTGCCAGCATTGCCTGCGGGATCATCGGGCCTTTTGTGGTGGCGAAAAGAATTTCCTTTTTGGGCGGAAGTATTGCTCATTCTTCTTTCGGCGGGATCGGACTGGCTTATTTTTTGGGATTTAATCCTCTAATCGGCGCGGCTGTTTTCAGTATTTTGTCCGCTTTGGGAATCGGCGCGGTGAGTAAAAAATTTAAAAACAGAGAAGACGCGACTATCGGAGCGATGTGGTCTTTGGGAATGGCAATTGGACTAGTGTTTATTTATTTAACTCCGGGTTACAGCGCTGATCTATTCAGTTATCTATTCGGCAATATTTTAATGACAAGTTCTGCCGATATAATCTTAGCGGTTATTTTAAACATTATAATAATAACCAGCGTCTTCGCTTTTTACCGCTGGTTTACGGCGATTATTTTTGACGAGGAATTTGCCGAAGTGACTAATATCGCCGTTTTTCCAATTTATTTATTTTTGCTTTGCCTTGTCGCTCTGACAATAGTGATTTTAATCAGAATTGTCGGAGTAATTTTAGTAATCGCGCTCCTTACATTGCCAGCCGCAACCGCGCAAACTTTCAATAAGACTTTCCCAAGAATAATCCTCTGGTCAATTTTATTCGGCTGTTTATTTACAACAGCGGGAATATTTTTATCTTATCATCTAAATTTACCCTCCGGTCCAATGATTATTTTTACGGCTGTTTTTGTTTATGCGGGGTTTTTGGTAGGTAATTTATTTCCTGTCATTGCGAGGAAGCCACAGCGACCGAAGCAATCCCGTGATTAAACTCTTTGCGCATAGTTACGGGATTGCTTCATCATTCTGCTACGCTATCGCTCCGCTTCATTTCTCGCAATGACAAATAATAGAAAAACTATGAATCCAAAAAACATCGTCAGAAGAAAGTTCAAAAAACTATTTTTATTAATCGCTTTCTTATTTTTTATAATTTCTTTATTATGGTACAGCTTTATTTTTGAGCCGAATAACATTCAGATTGAAAGAATAAGTATTGAAATAGAAAACTTGCCGGAAGAATTTGAAGGAGCGAAAATAGTTCATCTAACTGATTTTCATTCACATAGCTTTGGCGAGAGGGAAAAAAGAGTTTTGGAAATTTTAGAAGATATAGATCCCGATTTTGTTTTTATTACCGGTGATTTTATTGATCATACGACCAAAGATATAAATTCCTGCCAGAAATTTTGGCGTGAATTGGGAAGCAGATATCAAGGAAGAATTTTCGGCGTTTTGGGAAATCATGAATATTGGATCGATCATATTGACGCTGATTCTATAAAAAATTTATTAGAAGAAAGCGGGATTGCGGTTTTAAGAAAT
>DAOVOJ010000023.1 GCA_030629775.1 Candidatus Moraniibacteriota bacterium | reverse complement strand
TCCTGCTTTATAATTTGATCTTTATCTCCCCGATGGTCTTGATCACTCTGGGAGTTTATAAAGGGCTGGATCCCAAAAAACTGGAAAAGACAAGAATGAAAAATGTAAAATTACTACACCTAATCGCCGGGATAATTATGCTCGGAATGGGAATAGTGATTTTGCTAGGAGTTGTTTAGTGACTGATAACTAAATTAGTAAAATGAATAAAATCCAAATCAAAAAAATATTAAACAGCAAAAAATATATTTTAATTGTCGCGTTTTTAATTTTTATTATTTGCGGAGGAATTTTGAATTGTTTTTTAAATAAAGAAGAACCCGTTCCTATTTCTAAAAAAGAGGGTATTAAAAAGGAAGATATTGCTCCTCCTGTTATTTCTACTCCTCCGGAAGAAGTATGGAAAACATACGCCAGCGCCGAATTAGGTTTTTCTATAGAATATCCCAAGATGGTATATGGAATTTATAGGTGTTCTCCTAAAAAACCGTTTTGGGTTCCATTAAAAGTTTTTGAAGATAAAGAAAATGGAATAGTTTATATTACGGAAGAATATTATTATAATGCGCCATATGATGGCGAATTAAATAAATTTACAGGACCCTGTGAAAAAATAATAAATTCTTTGGAATATCTAAAAAGTCAAAGAGAAACTATTATAGATATTAACAATAAAGCAAGTTTGAATTACAATCCTTTTCTGACAAAAGTTTTTATTATAAAAAATATTAAAAACGATATTGAGCTGAATAAATTTATTAAAGATAATTACGGTCAAGGATGCTTTGTAGAAAAAAAGGAACTATGGACACAGAAGGGAATTTACGAAATAAAAATAAAAGGAGAGGATTGGGGTCCGGAAACAGATTTAGGAACTACAACCTGTCCTATGAATTATGTTTATAAAATTTTGTACGCGCCTGAAAAAAATAAAATTATGTCGGTAAATCTTGGACAAGACTGTGGCTTTACAACTGATTATAATTCAGAAAATTATAAATGTTATGATGGAGAAATGATTGATAGTTTTAAGTTTGAATAAATCCAGCTGAAACTATATTTTGAAATAAAAAAAGAATGTGGAAGATAGTTTTCTTCCACATTTTTGTTTGGCTATGACCTTATGGTACTCTTACAACATAATAGTTGTTTGCATTGTTTACACCGGTTCCAGATGTTCCCAGGCTGTGTCTGCCTACCACATATGGCGATACATAATTTTGGTCCCAAACCAGAATTCCGGTTCTCTGACCCCCACTATAAGTATGGCTCCTAAATATCGCCGTATGTCCAGTGCCTCCCCAACTGTCATATGTTCCGTCAGCATTGAATTTGGCTATTACCGTTCCCGGCGCCACATTCGATGTCATAACCTTATCTCCTCTTGACCAATATCCAGTTGTCACAGTGCTCTTGCTCAAAGCCTTTGCTAGACTAACACATTCGCCCTCTAACCAGCCATTGCAATCGGCTACCGTTGTCGCGGGGATATTTCCAACCCATCTCAATCTTTGGTATCTTGCGTCAAGAATAGCCGGACCATATTCCCATTCCAATAACTCGCCGTAACTATACGGTATCCAACTACCCCAATACTGCAGAGCTTGCAAGTTACGATCTGTTATTTTCAGATCTTGCGCGGCTTGAGCTGGCATCGTTGCGGCGCAAAGCGCGGCAATCAGCAGCACTGTCACTGCTATCGTTCTTATTCCTTTCTTACTCATTTAATAACCTCTGTTTGTTTAGCCTTTAGAATTTTTAAAGACTAGTTTTGTTTGTTGTTCAATACTGCAAGCTTCGTTGAGCTTGCTTTTTTGCTTTTTGTTTTTAATGTGCGTTCACATTTTTATCCCTCCTTGTTTTAATGTTCCCATAATAACAGGGGGGGGGCATATTTTGTCAAATCTCTTATACCTAAGTTCAAGAATTAATTGCAACACTCGTATATAGTATAATTAAAAAAACAAATTCAAAAAAAATAGGAGGTATGAATTTTTATTTATTTCACACCTCCAAATTTGACTTTGGATAAGATCCTAGAACTTTCATAAAAAAAGTTCCTCCCTCTACTTCTCCCAATGCCTTCTCAATCTTTTCGTCATTTTGATGTCCTTCTACATCCACCCAAAAAATATATTCATCAAGTTTCGTTTTTAGTGGTATAGAAATAATTTTAGTCATACTAATGTCCGCTTTAGCAAAAATCAGTAGCACTTCTACCAGCGCCCCGGACACATTCTCAACTTCAAAAATAAGCGAGGTTTTATCATTCCCTGTTGACTCCATATCGTTGTGACGACCTAAAACAATAAATCTAGTCACATTACTTTTAGAACCTTGAATATTCTCAGCTAAAATTTCCAGTCCGTATATTTCAGCTGCTCGCCGAGTGCCAATCGCCGCTATTCTAGAGTTATCACTTTCAGCCACTGCTTCTACAGAACCGCTGGTACTGCTAAAATTTTCTGTTTCAACTCCCAGTTCTTCTATAAATTTAGCGCACTGAGCTAACGCCTGGGGATGTGAAATGACTTTTTCTATTTTACCGGAAATTGCGCCTTTTTTGCCAATGAAATGTTGTTCAACTGGCAAAATTATTTCTCCTTTAATAAAAAAATTATTACCATTTTCAGCAATTAGCCCGTCAGCAGTGTGACTGACAATGCCCCCAATAGAATTATCGAGTGGCAAAACAGCCTCATCTATTTCTTTATTCCAAAACGCCTGTAACAGTTCTGAAATACTTGGAAAGGGCAAATATTTAGCTGCCAAGATTTTATGGGCAGCTTCCTCTGAAAAACTACCTTTCGGTCCTAAAAATCCAACTTCAGTTTTCAATGTACCATTCCTCCTTTTGATATAAACTATCCTAGACAAGATTTGAACTTGCGCCTTCTCGCTTTTCAAGCGAACGCTCTTTTTCTTTAAGCTACTAGAATACTTCTTTGGCGATGAACTTCTTTGAAATCCATCCTTTGAAACCCCTCCTAGCCTCCCCTTGGCAAGGGGAGGAAAAACAAGATTCTAAAGGATAAATTCCACCAACTAAAAACAGCTCCTTGGGAGAGCTGTTTTTGTTTATTTAAATTTTTTATTTACTTATTTTGCCGACAAAAACAACTCTCTTTTAGAAGCGTTAAAAAAGAAAAAGAAATTCCGGTTGTTTCGGCGAATTGTCATATTTATAACTATAAAAGCTGTCAGAATAAAAAAAGGTGAGAATGAAAGTAAGGTGTGGTTTTGAGGGGATGTCTGGTTGTTTTCGCGGTACGAATACGAAAAAATAATTTTTTGCCAGCTTTGCTGGCTACTTTCATTCTCATTAACCAGTATAGCCAATAACAAAAATTTGTCAAATAAAGTTATCCACAGCCCCCGATAAATTGCTCTTAACAAAAAATTGACAAAAGTTAAATAAAGACTACAATTCAATTAAAATTAAACTAAGTGGAGGGAGAAAATTGAGAACTAAAACATTTTTAATCGGCACCGCTATTTTTTCAGCAACTTTTATGTCGTTTAATAGCAATGTGGAATATACGTTCTTGATAGGAATAGCGTTAATGATTTTTTCGTTAATGCCGCCTAAAAAATAAGCTTAACTGAGTCAATACCAACGACTCAGTTTTTTAAAATTTGATTAATGTAATATAATAAAAAAGTGAAGGGTCTCACGCCTTCAAATTTAAAGATGTTTAATTTCTGGTGACGCCCCTCCCTCCTTCACCACTGGTCGCGTTTCAAAAAAATACCCTCCCTTACTGCTGGTATTAGGCAAAGAAGAATCTCCTTGCGATTGTTCGTCTTTTTCTTCTGGCAAAATTATCACCTCCTTCGTTGTTGCCATTATTATTTATTCTATTACAATTTTGAAAATAGTCAAGGATATGCGCCAATCCGGCATGGGTGGGGTTGACTATTTTTTTATGATTTGTTAAACTAAAAATAATAAAGAGCAACAACTTATGAAAACTTACAACTCACAATCAAATTGCGCGATGACAAGCCAGATAACTGGCAAATATTTTTTTGTGAAAAGCCTACTAATTAAGTAGCTTGTTTTTAATTTAGTTTGAGCCAAGAGCTCGCGACAAAAACAAAATTAAAAGCAACCTACAATAAATAGTAGGTTTTTTGTTAAGATATTTCTAGAGATAATCTTTGTTTATAAAATTTTTTATAAATAAAGATTGTCTCTCGGCAAACTGCCACCAAGCAGTCGCCCTTCTCCTTCTTACAAAAAGGATAGAGAGAGACAAGGAGCCCAAAGCTCCCAGTGAGCGAAAGATGGTTTTAAAAAAACCAGTTGTTTAAAACTAAACATTTGCTTTTGCTCGCTTCCCAATTTTAAGTTTTAATACAAGCAAAAAAGAAAGCGAATTTCTTCGCTTGTTTTAAACCGCTATTTCTTTTAAATTATGCTGAAATGGCGAGTTTTAGTTTCTTTGTTAAATTTTGATTCCACTAATCCGTTTTTTCTGAGATTGCTCAGGCAATCTCTTATGTCTTTTCTCGGATTATCAAAATTTATTTTTTTCTCTACTAGCGCGATTGACATTTCATCAATTGTGCAGAGACCGTTATTTTTTAAATAGTCTAAGACTATTTGACTAACCTTCTCTTTATTTACCATTTAAATCACTCCCTTTTATTTAAGCTTTATTTAAATGTTCTTGGAAAATACTTTGTTAGCAATTTAATATCCAATTTCAAACAAACAATCTTCTCATTTTTTTTAAGACCTCTAGATCATTTCTTTCTCTTAAGGGCGGAGTTTCAATAATGAGATCCAAATGGCTTAATCTCCGGTCGCCAACGATTGTTTTAAAACATTCCAGCCCTATTTTGCCAAAGCCTAAATTTTCATGGCGGTCAATATGGGAGTTCAGATCGGTCTTTGAGTCATTGCCGTGCAACAATTCCAATCTTTCCAAACCGATAATTTTATCAAATTCGTCAAAGGTTTTTTGGACGGATTTTTTAGTTCTTAGATCGTATCCCGATTCAAAAGCGTGGGCGGTGTCAAAACAGACTCCCAATTTATTTTTTGAAATTTCCTTTTCCGCCTCTTTAATAAAATAAGCGATCTCCTCAAAATTATCGCCCATAATTTTCCCCGCCCCGGCGGTAATTTCTAAAAGCAGTTTTGCCTGAAAGATTATTTCACTTTCTTTAAAATTCTTTTTTTTAGAATCCTCTTTAAATATTTTTATCAATCCTTCAGCCAATTTTTTTCCGGCTTCTTTTTCGCCCAGTTCCTTGGCGCTTCCCAAATGGGTGACTACCGCTCTCGCCCCCAATAAATCAGCTCTCTTCAGTTCGTCTTTGATGGCGGCGATTGATCCATAATAAATTCTGCTGTTCGCCGAAGCGAGATTGATATAATAGGGAGCGTGGATGTAATAATTTTTTAGGCGGTATTTTTGACAATTCTTTTTAAATTTACTGATTATTTCCGGCGTTAATTCCAACGCTTTACCACCTTGCGGCGAACGAGAAAACATCTGAAAACACTCGCAGCCAGCCTTATAAGCCCGTTCCGGAGCATTTTCAATCCCTCCCGCAATTGAAATATGAGCGCCAAACTTCATTTTGAAATTTTAATAGTTTTAAAATTCACCAACAAAAACTTGTCATCCCGAGCGACGATAGGAGCCGAGGGATCTGTCAGCGGATAAACTGTGTGTTTTATAATGTCTTTATTAAAAATAAGTATTTTGTATTTACCCCGTTCCAAATTATTTTGCCAGACTTCAAACTATTTATTTTTTAAAATTGGAATGGGGCTTACAGATTCCTCCACTCCGTTCCCTCTTCGGCTATCGCCTCAGGGTCACTTCGGTCGGAATGACAATTGACTAATTTCTACCCCACCAATATTTTAATAACTTTTCCCAACTCTTCTTCCGAATAAAAATCAATAATAATTTTTCCCGAACGGCCTGTTTTATTTATCCGCACTTTTGTTCCCAATTTTTCCTGAAAACGATTTTCCATATCTTGAACGGCGGGATCAACTCGCTTGCTGGCTTTTCTTTTATAGGTTTTAACAGTTACCTCTTTAACTTTTTCTTCCGCCGCCCGAACGCTTAAATTGCCTTTCAAAATTAAATTGTATAATGCCCGCTGTTTTTCCGGATTATCCAACGCCAGAATCGCCCGGGCATGGCCGGCGGTTATTTTTTCTTCAATTATACCCCGCTGGATTTCTACCGGCAATTCCAATAATCTCAAAGTATTGGCGATCGCTGAACGGCTTTTGCCGCTTTTTTGGGCAATTTCTTTTTGGGTTAAATTAAATTCGTTTGCCAGTCTTAAATACGACTTCGCTTCTTCAATGGAATTTAAATTATGACGCTGAATATTTTCTACCAAGGCTAGTTCTAACTTCTGCTGTTCGGAAACACTTCTTAAAATCATCGGAACAGTTTTTAGTCCCGCCAGCCTTGCCGCCTGAAGTCTTCGCTCACCGGCAATCAATTCATATTTATCCCCGTCCGTTTTAGAAACCACTAAAGGCTGGAGAATTCCATGTTCCCTAATTGAATCAGCCAGTTCTTTCAAATTTTCCTCGTTAAAATATTTTCGCGGCTGATACGGGTTAGCGACAATTTTATTTACCTCCACCTCAAATAAGTTATTCTCCGGTTTATCACTCATAAAATTTTTATCCGTAACATTTTTTTTATCAGAGGGCTTGGAAGACGAAGACACCGCGAACCGACTCTTTTTTATTTCAGAATCAGCATTTATTTTTTTAGGAATAAGAGACGAAAGCCCCATCCCAAGACTGGTTTTTTTCATAAGTTAGATTATTAGGTTTTTAGGGTTTTAGCTTGTTAGCTTGTTTAAATTACAAAATCCAGATTTAACCTGTCATCCTGAACTTGTTTCAGGATAACAGGTTAAATTTAATTATTTCACAATCCTAAAATTTTTTAATTCCCTAATTCCGTTACCTCTTTCGCCAGGTGCTGGTACGCTCGGGCGCCGGCAGAATTGGGGGCATATTGAATAATTGCTTTACCAAAACTGGGCGCTTCGGCGAGGCTGACATTGCGGGGAATAACGGCGTTAAAAACATGACCCGGAAAATGGCGGCGAACTTCCTTTGTTACCTGATGAGCCAGCTGATTGCGGCGATCAAACATCGTTAAAACCGCCCCCATAATTTTCAAGTCTTCTTTTAAATTCTGCCGCACTAAATCTATGGATGACAACAACTGGCTCAACCCTTCCAGGGCGTAATATTCGCATTGAATGGGAATTAGAATTTCCTCAGCGGCGATCAGGCTGTTAATTGTTAAAAGTCCCAAGCTCGGCGGGCAATCAATTAAAATATAATCGTACTGATCCTTGATCTCCCTCAGCGCGTTTTGAAATTTGTATTCTCTTTCCGAGGCTTCCACCAGCTCCACGGTTGCTCCGGCTAAATCCTGGGAAGCCGGAGCGAGATAATAATTTGAAAGAGGAGTTTTAATAATAATATCCCGAAAGGAAGCTTTATTGGACAAACTGTCATAAACTGTCGCCTCAACGGTTTCCGGACGAAAACCCAAACCGGTCGTCGCGTTTGCCTGCGGATCCATATCCACCAAAAGAACCGTTTTCCCCATAGACGCCAAATACGCTCCCAAATTCATTGAGGTCGTTGATTTTCCCACCCCGCCTTTTTGATTTACAAGAGCAATTATTTTAGACATAAACGAACATTGTTAAATTGTTGAATTGTTAAATTGTTTTGATAATAACAGTTTAGCAATTTAACAATTTAGCAATATATTAATTTCATTATAAAGCAAGTAACGACTAATGACAAATAATTATATATATTGCCTATTGACAGATTTTATTTATATGTTAAGCTGGGGGTTAAGTTGAGATTCCCTGATACGATGTGTTATAGGGAATTTTTTAATTGTTAAATTAGTTTATGAATAAACCCGCGTTAACAGTAACTCAAAATCAAGACGACGATCCCCCGTCTATTTCAGCCTTTTTAAGCCTCTTTCAAAAAGCGGGCTTGTTAGGCTTAATTTTAATAGCACTTATCCTTATTATCCCATTAAGGGTAATCGCGGAAGATCGCCCGTCAATAGTTAGATTTAATGAATCTTTAGCAGATCTCCCGCAGCAAAAACCAAGCGAGATGGAAATTCCGTTAGTCTCTGTTCAGGGTAACGCCTTAATAGAACTTAACAACCCCGAAACTATTGAACAAAAGAAAAGTAAAACTTTGGGACAAAAAACGGTTATTTCTAAAAATTCATCTTTCAGTAGATGGGTGCTGATAACCGCCTATTCTTCAACCGTTGATCAGTGCGACAGCACACCGTTTATCACCGCTTCCGGGACTCATGTTCATGACGGCACCATCGCCGCCAACTTTTTGAGATTCGGCACGAAAGTTACATTCCCAACGCTTTACGGAGACAAAATATTTATTGTTGAGGACCGAATGAAAAGTAATTCCAAAGTAGATATCTGGTTTCCAACCCGAGCAGAGGCTTTGAAATTTGGAGCTAAAAGAGCAATGATGGAGATCGTGGTAGAGTAAAATTATCTTGAATTGCAAAATAACACTCCTTGTCATTCCGACTGGAGTGACCCTGCGGCGATAGCCGAAGAGGGAACGGAGTGGAGGAATCCCTTCAATATTGCTTATTGTGTAGATATTATTTTTTTTATTTTATATTGTTTAAGCGATTTCTCACTCCGCTACCGCTCCGTTTCGAAATGACAAAAAGAGAATTCTGCCATACAAAGGCATTTAATAAAAACAACGATTTGTTCGTTGTTTTTATTTGTCATCCTAGAGTTTTTTCCGGAACGCAAAAGAGGGGAATGACAAAGTTTAGCGCAACCCACCCCCAACCCCCTCCCAAGAGGGGAATTATGAAAATGTTTAAATGACTTATCCCCATTTCATCCACAGCTTATACAGGTGAGGTTTATTTTAAGCTGTTTTTTTTATTGCCAAAAGTGTGCTATAATAATTTCATTCACAGAATAAGTTAATTTCCCGCGTTTAAGTAAAATTTATAGGGTTAATAACGCCCATAAAAATATCAAATTTTCTTATGCCCAACATAACTGACGAACAACTTTGGCAGGCAGTTTTGGGAGAAGTTGAGCTTTCCGTTAGCAAGGCCAACTTTACCACTTGGCTTAAAAACACCTTTATTGTTTCTAAAGACGATAACGAGGTGGTTGTTGCCGTGCCGAATGCTTTCGCCAAAGAGTGGCTGGAAAATAAATATCATAAATTTATTTTAGAAGCTCTGCAAAATATTTCAGGCAAGATCGAAAAAGTCTCTTATGTTATCAAGACAGCGTCTCCCGATCCTAAAAAGTTCAATAAAATTAATAGCCAAAAAGAAGGTTCCCGCGTAGACGGGGTAACTCCTTTTTCTCAATCAGCAGACAACGGCTTTGATGGTATTTTAAATCCGAATTACATTTTTGAAAATTTTGTTATTGGCTCAAATAACGAGCTCGCCCACGCCGCTTGCGTAGCGGTCAGCAAAAATCCGGGGAAAGTTTACAACCCCCTTTTTATCTATGGCGGCGTAGGATTAGGGAAAACCCACCTTCTCCAATCTATCGGCAACGAGATTTTAAAAAATGATCCCCGAAAAAAAATCAAATATGCTTCCTCGGAAAAGTTCACTAACGAACTGGTTTCGGCCATTAAAAACAGAGGAACTAAAGCTTTTAAAGATGTTTATCGAGAAATAGACATTTTGATCATTGACGACATCCAATTTATCGCCGGAAAAGAAAAAACTCAGGAGGAATTTTTTCATACTTTCAATACCCTTTACGAAAACGAAAAACAAATTATTCTTTCCAGTGACCGCCCTCCCAATGCCATTCCCGCCCTTGAAGAAAGGCTTCGTTCCAGATTTGAAGGCGGAATGATCGCTGATGTCAGCGCTCCCGATATGGAAACGCGGCTGGCAATTTTAAAAGTTAAAATGACGGAAAAGAATTTTGAGGTTCCAGACGAATCTTTAAAATATATCGCTTCCTGTTTTCAAAAAAATGTTAGGGAACTTCAGGGCGCCATGAGTAAAGTCGCCGCCACTTGCCAATTTCACGGACTTGAGCCCAATTTAGATAATACTAAAAAAATTCTCGCCGACCTTGTTATTCGTCCTCTTAAAAAAGCCATCACGCCTAAAGATATTATTTCTGCCATATCCGGATTTTATGATGTTTCAACGCAAAATATTATTAAAAAGGGCCGAAAGAAAGAAATCGTTAAACCCCGCCAAATGGCAATGTACTTAATGCGAACTGAAATTAAAAGCTCTTATCCCAATATCGGCGAACGGCTTGGCGGCCGCGACCACACCACTGTTATGCACGCTGTTGAAAAAATTAAAAATGATCTAGAGAATAACAAGGCGCTAGAACAGGAAATTAATTTAATTAAAGAAAAATTATACACCTAGGTCGTGTAACGCAAAACAATTAAGGAATAATATACGTTATACGTTTATAACCTGTTGATAACCCTTATTATTATCTGTTGATAAAAAATCATTGAAATATTTTTTCTACTTACTCCTGTTTTTTATCCCCAAATAATTAACAATTTAAATAACTTCTATCCCCAACTTTAACCCATTTTTTAAACTAAAAGTATCGCTTAAATTAAAACCTACATACACTTTTCCACCATTTTTAATTACTCTATAACAACAACTGCTTTATTTAATAATTTAAAAACTAATTATAATAGTATGGAATTAACTTGTACTCAAGAAAATTTAAACAAAGCGTTAAATATTATAGGAAGAGTTGTTAATAAAAACACCACCCTGCCTATTTTAGATAATGTTTTAATGGAAACCGAAAAAGGAAGACTTAAATTAAGTTCAACTAATTTAGAAATGGGAATTAATTGTTGGATTGGCGGTAAAATTATTAAAGAAGGAAAAATAACCATTCCTACGCGACTGTTTAGTAGTTTTATTGGCGGTCTTCCTAATCAAAATATTGAAATAAGGCAAGTGGGAGAGTCTTTAAAACTTTCCTGCGGTAATTATAGAACGGAAATAAAAGGACTTAGCGCTGAGGACTTTCCGTTAATTCCTAAAATTAAAGCCGATCCTATTGTGGAGATAAAAAGTTTATTAATTAAAGAGGCTTTAATTCAGGTTTTGCCTTCCGTTTCACTAAGCGAGTCAAGACCGGAAATTACCGGAGTTTTTATGGACTTTTCCCAGTTAGATAAAAATAAGCTTGTTTTGGCGGCGACCGACAGTTATCGGTTAGCGGAAAGAAGTATTGATTTAAACGGAGCTAAAATAAACAAAGAAGGATTAAATCTTTTGGGTGAGAAAAAATCTTTAATTGTGCCGCGAAATACCGCCCAAGAATTGTCGCGAATTTTAGACAATAGCGATGGCGAACTAAAAATAATTCTCTCTGAAAATCAGATTCTTTTTGATTGCGGAAGCGTTAACTTAATTTCCAGGTTGATTGAAGGACAATACCCAGATTATCAACAGATTATCCCCACAATATTTAAGAGCGAAGCAGTTGTGGATAATGGCGAATTTCAAAAAGCGATTAAGATCTCAAGTCTTTTTTCCGACTTAAAAACAAACAGTGTTTCTTTAAAAGCGGATGAAAAATCAAAGACGGTGGAAATCAAAGCGGAAACGGGAGAAGTGGGGAAAAACAGTTCTAAGGTCGCGGCTCAAATAAAGGGCGAGAAAGTTGAAATCGTTTTTAATCACCGTTATTTAGTAGATGGACTAAACAGTGTTAACGCGGAAGAAGTGGCCTTAAAAATGAACGACAGCAGTTCCCCGGTTGTTTTATCGGCGGCCGGCGGCAAAGAAGGCAAGAAAGATTTTCTTTATTTAATTATGCCGATTAGAGGATAGAAGTAAATAACCAAGGACACAAGATACAAACATCAAAAAATAATCAAACATCAATAATCAAGAAACAAACAATTTGGAATTTGATTATTGGTTATTGAATTTTTTTGATTGTTGTATTTTGGTTATTGTTTTTTTATTAAATATTATTTGAAAATTGTTTCATTGAAAATTTAATAGAAATTAGAAATTAGAAATTAGAAATTGATTTTTATGCTTTCTCCTCTTAAAAATTTTCTTAACATTGCTGCTAATAAAGCCGGGATCGCCAAGCAACTGGAAGCGGCGAGGGCGTGTTCTTTGTGGGGGGAAATAATAGAAAATATTTTTAACGAAGACGCGGCAAAAAAATCAAAGGCGATCAGATTTAGAAACGGAACTTTGACCGTGGCGGTCCTGAGCTCAACTCTGGCTCAGGAATTTAATTTTAAGGAAGAGGAAATTAAGAATGAAATTAACAAAAAATTAGGCGGAGAGAGGGTAAAAAAAGTTAGATTTGAATATTAAGGGCTTAAATCAAAAAATTAATTAATTTGTTTAAAGTTTTTAATTATGGCGACAAAAATAAAAAAATTATTGCTAGTTTTTGTAATTGTTGGTTTAGCGACGATATGTTTACATCAAGAATCGTCAGCGGCGGTCGTTAATGTTACGGCTAGTTGTGGTCATACTGTTTTTACCCCAGGTATGACTTGTGATGTTTTTAATGATATTACAGTAGATACAAATCTAGTTTCAAAAATTGAAATAACTTCAAATGGTTTTGATGATTATGGTAGGGTAGAGATTACTTCTTTTACCGGCGTTGTGACAACCACTGTTACATCAAATAATGGTTGTTTAATTCTTAGCGCAGGGACAATACCTAATGGAGATATAACGTCTTTATTTACCAGTGGTCCTGGCGTTTATACTATTCGTGTTACGGCTACAGATGATGCTGGTTGTGGAGTTAATATGGGAGGATGGGTTAATTTTGAATTAACCTATGCTCCTTGCCTTGGTCCTTCATCTCCCGCTTGCGACACCCCTGGACCTTGCCAAGCTTTGCCGGGTGAATGCGTGGATGTGGATGGGGTTGAAAAATGTAAATACGCGGTTAGCGCGGAAGACTGTAGCGCGGACGGGGATCCTTGCACACTGGATCATTGTAGTACTTTAGACGGAGGCATTACTGGTGTTTGTGTTGCCGGTACTAATGTTTGCGGCGGTTTAATCCCTTGCGGGAGGATGGCCGACGATCCAACAACCACCGGCTATCGTGAAGACGATGATTGCATTCTTTGCCATCTTATTTTAATGGTCCAACTTATCATTGATTTTCTGGTTAAAATAGCGGCGGTGATAGCGGCGTTCTTTCTGGCGATTGCTGGCTTTATGTATATTTTATCCAGCGGAAAACCCGAACTATTGTCTTTGGCTAAAACAATTTTTAAAACTACTCTTATGGGCTTCGCATTAATCTTTATTGCCTGGATAATGGTTGAGACTATTTTAACAATGTTCGGTTTTATTGATCCGCTGGGAGACGGGAATTGGCATGTGATGTGCTAGGAGTAGTCGAAAGTCCAAAT
>DAOVOJ010000009.1 GCA_030629775.1 Candidatus Moraniibacteriota bacterium | reverse complement strand
AGAGGCGTTCATGAGGATATGGCAGATCCGGTCAAGAAAAAAGAATTGATGGATTTTCTCAAGCAAAATTACCGAGGCTATATTTCAGTGGAAAACGCGCTGGATGCTTTGTTGGGAAGAGACACCAAAACGCTTCTGCCGACCGAGTTTACCCTCGCTTTGATCAAGAGGGAAATAAATAAAATAGGGAGAAAAGCTCTTTTTATTGACGGTTTTCCAAGAGACTTGGATCAAGTATCTTATTCGTTATTTTTCAGAGATCTTATTGATTATCGTTCCGACCCGGATATTTTTACGCTCATCAATGTTCCCAACAGCGTTATTGACGAACGGATTAAATATCGTGTGGTTTGTCCGAAGTGCCACACGCCCAGAAATTTAAAATTGTTAGCGACCAAGCAAGTGGAATACGATGAAAACGAAAAAAAGTTCCATCTTCTTTGCGACAATCCGGAATGCGGGGGAGTAAGAATGGTTTCCAAAGAGGGGGACGAGCTGGGAATAGCGCCGATCAAGGCCCGTTTGGAAAGAGACGGAGAGCTAATCCAAAAAGCATTTTCTCTTCACGGTATCCCGAAAATTTTGCTAAGAAATTCCGTGCCGGTGGACTTGGCAAACGAATATGTTGACGATTACGAACTTACGCCGGAATATTCTTATGAATATGATTCCGAATCAGGAAAGGTAAAAACGATTGAAAAACCCTGGACGATTTTGGATGACGAAGGGGTTTCTTCCTACAGCCTGATGCCCGCCGCGGTAGTAGTTTCTATGATCAAACAAATGGCAAAGATTTTCTGCGATTAAAATTTTATCTTGACGCTTTGGAAAGATCACGGTAAAATAAATATATGATCAATCAAAAAATCAACCAGATAATGATGTGCTGTATGTGTTTCTGTTAATAAGAGGTT
This sequence comes from Candidatus Moraniibacteriota bacterium, assembly GCA_030629775.1. Classification (GTDB taxonomy): domain Bacteria; phylum Patescibacteriota; class Minisyncoccia; order JAHIHE01; family DAOVOJ01; genus DAOVOJ01. Next base: position 19,199 of record DAOVOJ010000009.1, on the reverse strand, counting down.
GGTTTTTGAATTATAAAAAAATAATAGATATTTAAAACCAGCCTCTTGTTAGCAAGGGCTGGTTTTGTTAGTAATAATTTATCTGACTTTTGACTTTACGACTTTTGACTTTTAACTAAGTTATATGATCTATCAAAACATTCTCCAAACCATTGGCAATACGCCGCTGGTGAGAATTAATAAACTGAACCCAAACAAAGAGGTGAATATTTACGCCAAGATTGAAGGAGTTAATCCTAGCGGCAGTATTAAGGACAGGATCGCTTTGAAAATAGTGGAACAGGCCGAAGCTGAGGGCATACTTACTAAAGAAAAAACTATCATTGAAGCGACTTCCGGCAATACCGGCATTGCTTTGGCGATGATCGGTGTGGTCAAGGGCTACAAAGTGGAAATAGTGATGAGCCGAGCGGTGTCCGTTGAACGGCAAAAAATGATCAGGGCGTTCGGAGCAGAAATTATTTTAACTGATCCCGACTTGGGAACGGATGGAGCAATAATTAAAGCCGAGGAATTGGTGAAAAAGTATCCGGATAAATATTTTCGGGCGAACCAATTTTCCAATCGGTATAACAAAATCGCCCACTACGAATCCACGGCGCAGGAAATTTGGAAGCAGACCAACGGACAAATTGATTATTTTATAGCGGCGGTTGGCACTTCAGGGACTCTGATGGGCGTAGCTTCTTATCTAAAAAAGTGTAATCCGAAAGTTAAAATTATCAGTGCCGAACCTGACAGAGGGCACTATATTCAAGGATTGAAAAATATGAAAGAAGCATTAGTGCCGGTGCTTTATGATAAAAATAAAATTGACAAGATTGTAACAGTTGACACTGAAGAGTCGTTTGAAATGTCGCGGCGAATTGCTCGGGAAGAGGGAATTTTTGTCGGTATGAGCAGCGGCGCGGCGATGCTGGCTTCTCTGAAAATAGCCGAAGAGATCAAAACAGGCAACATCGTCACTATTTTTCCGGACCGAGGAGAGAAATATCTTAGCACTAGCTTGTTTGATTTTTAAGCAGGTTTTTCTAGAAAGATGGTTTGGGTGCGTATTAAGTTTAAAATTGTTAAATTGTTATATTGTCAACAATTTAGCAATGCAACAATTTAACAATTCAGCATTTTTAATATACTTCTTATTTTTCTTTAAAGGGAAATAATTGAAAAATCAAATTATTAGAATTATAAATAAATTTATGCAAATAACTATCATCAATGACTGCTGTGATCAAAATGCCAAATTAAGGCAGGTTTCGCGGGCGGGTTCGCTATTTGAAAATGCTTCCGTAAATTGTTTCGGAGTTAAGTCGGAAATGGAAGCGGCCGGATTTTTGGTTGACGCGATAGACGCCTTTGATGGCCGGGAGGGAATTGTTTTGGTCAATGTCGCTCCACGCAATAAAAATAATGAAACTTCTAAAAACAGATACTGGAAAAACGGAGCTCCCTTCGGATATTTTTGGTATCGGAAAACTTTAATTATTTCATCCGTGGACGGACTTACTTTATCGCTGGTAAAAAAGCTTCAAATAAACGATGAAATTTTCGCTCTTAATATTTCAAAAGTTTTAGATGAAGTAAGATCAGATTTAAACGAGGCGCAGAAACAAAGAATAATCAACAGCCAATTTAGAAGTTTTGATTTTTTGCCAAGGGCGGCAAGGTGGCTCTGGGAAAAACAAGATTTGCCTAAAGAAAAATTTTTGCTAAGTGAAATTAAAAACATTTATCCGGCTGTTTGGCTGATCGATAATTTCGGCAACATTAAAACAACTCTTTTGGAAGATGAATTGAATTATATCAGCGGCGGCAAGGCCGAGATAAAAATTAAATATCAGGAAAAAACCATTAAAGAAAAATTTACCATTTATAAGCATCTCAAAGATTTGCCGGAGAATGAAATAGGGTTGATCGTGGGAAGTTCCGGATTTAAAGATAAGAGATTTATGGAAATAATTTTAAACGGAGGAAGCGCCGCCGAGCATTTAAACATTTTAGAATAATTTGACTTTTTGCCTAAAAAAAGGTATTTTAAAAGAAAGAAGAGTGTTTATATTAAGCTAAAATATGTCAAATTTTCAATTAACGGAAGATGTTAAAAATTTGGTTAATCTTTATCATAGTCAGCCGGATAAGGATTACAATAAAACCGACTCGGCTAAGATAAAAGTCCATGATGTGACTAGCACGATGGCTTTTTTATATGAGAAAATTAGGAATACCGTTGATTATCAGGAAGAGCATCTTTTGCGAAAAAACGCCATCGCCAGAATTTTAAAAAGGCGGCTAGCAACGGAGAAGAGCGAGTTTAACGTGGCGAAGTCTCTAATTTCTGAATTGATCAGAGCCAAATATTTGCCCAACGATATTATTCCGGAATCCAGAATTAGTAAGGTAGAAGACATTATCGGAAAATATACTTTACTTCTCAACGAAACTTCTCTAAAAAAAGCAACGAATAAAGAAGGGCGGGGGAGAGATAAAGAAGAAAAAATCTTTGATTGGATCATTGGAATCGCTTCTTGTGAGATTGAGGAAAAATTGGTTCCTCGGACCTGTGAAAACGCTTTTCTAAAATACGCCACCGAAATCGTCAAACAGAGAACGGTTTTAGCCAACAAAAAAATCAGCGAGGAAGAAAAAGAAATCTTTTCTCTCATCGCTGTTTTACGATCTTTGACAAAATCCGATTCGGACTTGATCAGATATCAGCTTTTTAAATTTCAGCATTCCGAGTGGTTTATCGCTCCGTCTGAGGATCTTATTAAACGGTTGGCGGGAAATATTCACCGAATTATCGGTAAAATAGAAAGCCAGATCAGTCATCCTCTCGGCGAAGCGCATTTAAGATATCTCAAGGGCAATGTGGCGTATTTTATTATCCTGCAGGAGATCATTGACAAAAACAAAGACAATCCTGAAAGAGTTTTCGGACATCATTTATATCTGGAGGACGCCGTTAAAGAATCCTGCTCTAAAAAATATAAAGAGGCGGCGGTGAAGCTCAAGAGAAGCGCCGTGAGAAGCATTTTGTATATCTTTGCCACTAAAATGGTTTTGGCTCTTGTTTTAGAACTGCCGTTTGACAAATATATTTTAGAAAAGGTTGATTACTTTGCTTTAATGGTCAATATTATTTTCCCGCCATTTTTAATGTTCCTGGTCGCTTTTAATATTAAAGTTCCCAGCAAGAAAAATACTGAAAAAATTGTTATGGGCATTAAGGAAATGGTTTACGGTAAATTGGCCGCTTCCCCTCAGCGCATAAAAAGCGTCTCAAAGCGAAATTCGTTTTTCAGCAGGCTGTTTAAAATTTTCTACGCCTTAGTTTTTCTCGCTTCATTCGGAATCGTAATTTTTGTTTTAAACGAATTAAATTTCAGCGTTGTCAGTATTATTTTATTCCTATTTTTCTTAAGCGTGGTCAGTTTCTTCGGCATCAGAATCAGCCAGACGGCCAGGGAATTGGTGGTTATTGAAAAGAAAGAGGGGATTAAAAGTTTTCTGGCCGATCTATTTTCCCTTCCTATTATCCAAATGGGACGCTGGCTTTCCACCAAAATGTCCAAAATCAACATCTTCGTCTTCGTCTTTGACTTCATCATCGAAGCCCCCTTCAAAACCTTCGTAGAGATCTTTGAGGATTGGATCGGGTTTATGAAGGAGAAGAAAGAGGAGATTTATTAAAAATTATGTCAAAGAAAAAAATAATAAAACAAAAATCAATTATTCTTTTTGAGAACATCCCCGTTCGCAGGATATGGTCGGACAAAGAGGAAAAGTGGTATTTTGCTATTATGGATATAGTGAAAATATTAACTCAAAGCGCGGATCCGAGAAATTATTGGAAAGTATTAAAAAATCGTTTAAAAAAAGAAGGCAGCGAGGTGGTTACAAAATGTAACCAACTGAAATTAACAGCTAAAGACGGCAAAAAATATCTAACTGATGTCGCTGATACGGAAACAATGTTTCGCATTATCCAATCTATTCCATCGCCGAAAGCCGAGCCATTTAAAATATGGCTGGCTAAAGTCGGTTATGAAAGATTACAGGAAACTGTTGATCCGGAGTTAGCGGTTAATAGGGCAAGAAGAAACTGGAAAGCGGTTGGCAGATCAGAGAAATGGATTGAGCAGAGGATGAGAGGACAGGAAATTAGAAATAAATTAACGGATTATTGGAGCGAGAGCGATGTTAAAGAAGGACTGGAATACGCAAAACTCACAGACATTATCCATAAAGAATGGACTGGATTAACTACAACGGGACACAAAAAAATAAAGAATCTTAAAAGAGAAAATTTACGTGATAATATGACGGATGCGGAATTAATTTTTACCGCGTTGGCTGAACTGTCAACAACTAATGTCGCCAAAAAGGATCAAACGAAAGGATATAATAAAAACGCGGTTTCAGCCAAAAGAGGCGGAGGAGTTGCCAAGCGGGCTAGAAAAGATTATGAATTGCAAACAGGGCAAAAAGTCGTGAGTAAGGATAATTTTCTGCCTCCCAAGAAACGGGTTAAAAAATTAAAATAGGTCTTTGCTCGAAAGGGCATTGGGTAATCCGAAAGGGTCGCCGCCGACGGGAGACCTTTTTTGTAAAGTTTTATTTGAATTATTGTTGGTTTAATGATATTATAAAGACAGAAAATAAAAAAATTGTTTCAAATAATTATGATTAAACCATACTATCAAAAACCAAAATTCAAATTATACAATGCAGATTGTTTAAAGGTTATTGCTGAAATGAAAGAAAATTCAGTTGATATGATTTTTGCTGATCCACCTTATTTTTTATCATCTGGAACTTTCAGCTGTCAAAATGGAAAAATGGTAAGTGTTAAAAAAGGTAATTGGGATTTAAGTAATGGATTAAAGAAAAATTTTGAATTTCAATTAGATTGGATAAAAGCGTGTAAAAGAATATTAAAACCAAATGGCACTATTTGGATTAGTGGAACTTATCATTCAATTTATCAGTGCGGATTTGCTTTACAGATTGCGGGTTATCATATTTTAAATGATATATCATGGTTTAAACCAAACGCTTCACCAAATTTAAGTTGCCGTTTTTTTACAGCTAGTCATGAAACTTTAATTTGGGCAAGAAAGGGCAAAAAAGCAAAGCATACTTTTAATTATAATTTAATGAAAAACGGAGAATGGCCAGAAGATCAAATAAAAAAACCAGGATTGCAAATGAGATCAGTTTGGTCAATCAACACTCCTAAACCGGCTGAAAAAAAGTTTGGCAAACATCCAACTCAAAAACCTTTTGATTTATTAAAAAGAATTGTTTTGGCAAGTACTAACAAAACTGATTTAGTTTTAGATCCCTTCGCTGGAAGTTCTACAACTGGATTGGCAGCGTATTTTTACGGCAGAAAATTTATTGGGATTGATAGTAAGAAACAGTATTTGAATTTGTCTATCAAAAGGTTTGAGGATCTAAATAAAAATGCTAAGAAGAAATATTCTAAAAAATAATTTAAAACAATCTTATGAAAAAAGGCGGAATTGGCGGAGCCAATACAAAAACAGGACTTCATTTTGAAGGCAAAGTTGATTTTTTAACTTTTATAAAAAATCAACAAAATTACAGTGTTAAAGGAAATGTAATCTTTTACAATGACGAAAAAGTTGCCTTATCTTTTAAAAAACACGGGTTATATAAATATTTGGAAGAAAATGAAATAGATTATAAAAAATTTATTTCTAAAAGACTTCTACCTGACGACGCAATATTTGTTATTACTAACAACACTTTATTTATTATTGAAATAAAATTTCAGGAAGTCGCTGGTTCTACTGATGAAAAATTACAAACCTGCGATTTCAAAATTAAACAATATAGAAAACTTTTATCGCGATTAAATATTGAGGTTCAATATGTTTATATTTTGAATGACTGGTTTAAAAAACCAGAATATAAAGATGTTCTAGATTATATCATCTCAATAAACGGTTGCTCCTATTATTTTCATTATTTGCCATTGCAGAAAATAGGACTGCCAGTGCCTGAATAATTCATAAATATAAATAATAGTAATAAAAAACATGTTAGATTACGATAAATTAGAACAATTAAACACAGAGACATTGAAAAGAGAAAATCTTGGTAATAATTTAAATTTTAATCAAGTTAATGATGTTATTCTAAAAATTAAAAATAGGTTACTATTTTTTAAAGATAAGCCAGTTGAAGCATTGACGATTGGTGATAAAGGCAAAATAGGTTCACTTGGTGGTAGTTTTATAAGTCTTTGTGAGCAAATCATAGCATTCCAACATAATGGTAACGAAGATTTAGCTACAGCCATTGCTAGAAGAGACGCAATTATCAATCAATTTGCTGAATTGGAAAAACAATTTAATATTACTGTGCTTCCATTAATGCACGAGATAATGTTATTTGATGAAGAAACACAAAACAAACTAAGCAATTTAAATAAAACCGTTGAAGAAATAAGTAAGAAAAATGAAGAAAATAATAAAATATTTAATGAAAATATAAATACACATAATCAGCAACTTGGACAGATGAAAAAAGAATTTGGAAATCAGTTGAAAGAAGTTGGGAGAATTAAGCAAAATGCAATACAAGAAGTTGATGATATTAAAAGAAAAGCACAAGATTTTTCAACCGAAGCAGTGGTAGAAAAATATGGTACGATTTTTGACGAGCAAGCAAAAACTAATAAAAAAATTGCTTATATTAGTTTAGGATTTTTGATATTTTTTGGACTTTTTTTGATCTGGCTCGCTAATTATCTTTTTAAACCCTTAATTGATATGTTGTTAGAGCCGGATAATAATATAAGTTATGGATTTTTAGCAACAAGCTTAATTTTTAGATTAACAATATTATCAGTATTGTTTATTGCTATAAAAGAAAGTTTAAAGAATTTCAATGTTAATATGCACTTATATAATCTTAACAAACATAGGCAAAACGCTTTAAAATCATTTGATACATTTAAGGGAATACCAAATAGTGATGAGACAAGAGATTGTTTAATAAAAGAAATTGCAAGAACAATATATTCAGTTAATAAAATAGGTTATTTATCGGAAAGTAAAAAGACAGCGGATACTTCTCAAATTATTGATTTAATTAAATCCATTAAGCCCTAATTATTTTCCTATCAAATAACAAATTTTATTTGTGAACTAATTTGTAGTCAGTTCTTTTTGTTTCAAAATCTCAAAGCCAATTCTCGTAATAAACAAAACCTGCTATGTTCAGCAGGTTTTGTTGTGGAGAACGAAAATTTTTGTTTTCTATGGAGATGGTATCAAAACTTCCCTCAAAATATTTTCCCCATCAGCTTTATCCAGAAAATAAAGCTTGTTTTTTTCCGGGTCAAAAACTAAAGAATCATTAACCACCCCTGGCCCCTCCTTGCCAAGGAGGGGATTATCAACGCTCTCTAATTTTATAAAATCATAACAATTTCTTTTGTCGCGATTATCCAATTCAATAAATTTAATTATTTCTCCGGCTTGAAAAAATAAATGCTCAGAGGTGGAATACCAAACAACATTTTTAATTTCATCGCTAAGCCTTGTTACAAGTTCATTGGCATCTTTTTCTTTCGCCGGCTGGACAATTTTTTCTTCTAAATAATAGATCCAGATTTCGTGACCGTTAAAATAAAAAAGCTTATTTTTTTCTTCGGATAATTGAAAGTCTGCTACCGATGAATTTATGAGTTTTAAATTTTTATCGTTATCCGCTAAATACAGCTTTTTATCTTTTGATCTTAGAATTATTTGGTCATCAGCGGAAATTTCAATTTTATCAAATTCTTCTCCAGCCGGCAATTCTATTATTAAACTCTCATCCGATAAACCATTATTTTTAATTTTATAAACAGCGATTTTAGGATCTATGGGCGTTGATTTGGTATAATAAACAAAATTATTTTTAACGGTGTAAGCGGAGATGTTTTTTGAAAAGAGATTGATTAACTTATCGGAATAATTTATTCGGTATAAATCATTGTTTTTTAAATAAAAAATAGTATCATCTTTAGACTGCCACTGGCTGCTGGAAATCAATTTAAAATTCTTATCAAGATTAATGATTTTTCTTTCTTTTAAATTAACAAGATACAACTTTGATTTTAAAATATCTGTGTTATTGCCGGTAATTTCAAAAACAATATTTTCTTTATCTTTACTCCATTTTAAATTACTAATTTCAAAATCTGATTTAAGGGCCAGTAATTTAAATTCAGCAATGTTTTTCTCGGGATTATCCAGATCCAATATATTTAAAATAATATTTTTCTGGTTGCTAAAAACAGTGTAAGCAATTTTGTTATTATCTTGGCTAAACCAAAAATTATCCAAATTTTCAGAAATAACATTTTTGATTTCAGGATTAATAGGAAGAAGAATAACATTTTCCAATTTAGTAATTATTCCCTCTTTTACTTCAATATTTTTCTCCCATGAAAAGTGATCGTCTTTTTTGATTTTAAGATTATATTCTCCAACTTTAAGTTGGTTTATTTTTACAAAGTTATTAAGCAGTTCTTCCCAAAAACTGTTTTTATTTTGAAGTTTCCCATTCAAAAAAACATCAGTTTGAGAAGGGCTTATTTTAACGATAATAGCGCCAGTCTGAACGACCTCTTTTTCATCAAAATCATATTGATAGCCCAAACCATAGAATATCACTGATGGAGCGAGAATTAGAAACATTAAGACACACAAAACAATAAGAATGGCCTTTTTTTGATGATTCATAAGAAATTGGATTAAACCTTATATTTTTAATTTAGCATAATCAAAAGATTAAGCAAAGGGTATTTGTGAAGAAGAATCACAAATTACGAATAACGAATAAAAATTCGTAATTCTTTTTCTTGCCAAGCCCTAAAAATTAAGATACTATAAGAATAATAAAAGTAAAATTGATTGTTAATACAACACTTATGTTTAATAAAAAAATAGGAATTGATTTGGGAACAACCAATATTTTGGTATATTTGCCCAAAAAAGGGGTGGTGATCAACGAGCCCTCGGTTATCGCGGTTTCAATTGACGACAACCGAATTTTAGCGGTTGGCAAAAAGGCCAAAGAGATGATGGGCAAAACTCCCGATGGCATTGCCGCGATAAGGCCTATGAAGGACGGAGTGATTGCTGATTATCGGATTACCGAAGCAATGTTGCGATATTTTATTAACGAAGCAGGAGGCAAAATTCGTTTTTTCCAGCCGGAAGTTTTGATTTCAGCGCCGGCAGGAATTACCTCCACTGAACGGCGGGCGATCATTGATGCCAGCTCTCAGGCGGGAGCCAGAAACACTTACATTGCCAAGGAACCGATTTTAGCCGCTATCGGAGCGGGTATTCCCATTAACACTCCCTCGGGAAATATGATCATTGACATCGGAGGAGGAACGGCGGAAATAGCGATTATCTCGCTGGGCGGCGTTGTGGCTTCTTCCTCGGTTAAAATCGGCGGAGACAAACTAGACAAAGCAATTATTGATTACATCAAAAAAAAGCATAGTCTGGCAATTGGCGGCCGCGTAGCTGAATTTATTAAAATTTCCATTGGCAACGCTCTTCCTCAGGAAGAAGAAAAAATAATGGAAGTAAAAGGAAGGGATTTAATTTCCGGCTTGCCAAAAACCATTCAGGTTTCTTCAAATGAGGTGACCGAAGCGATCAGAGAACAATTATTGGGAATTATTCAGGCAATAAAATCAGTTCTGCAAGAAACTCCGCCGGAACTGTCGGCGGATGTTGTTGATCGCGGAATGGTTTTAAGCGGCGGCGGCGCGTTGCTCAAGAATATGGATCGGCTGATTTCAGACACTATTGGTGTGCCTTGTTACGTAGCCGACGACCCGCTCCTTTGCGTGGCCAGAGGAACGGGAGTAATGCTGGATAATTTGGAGTTGTATAAAAAAAGTATAACGGGGAGAGTAAAAAGATAATCTAATTGGAAACTTATAAAATTAAAACTTCCAGATATTCCCCTCTTGGGAGGGGCTAGGGGTGGGTTATTAAAGTCAAAAGTCTATAAAGTCCATAAAGTCAAAAGTATTTTAAATTTTAAGTTTTTAATTTAAATACTTTACAAACTTTTAATTTTATGGACTTTCAATTCAAATAACCCTCCCCCAACCCCCTCCCAAGAGGGGAGTTATAAGAAAATCAGCAGTAGTTGTTTTTATTATGCTATTAGGTATTGACGCTTCGCGGGCTTTTGAGCAAAAAAGAACGGGAACAGGAGAATATTCTTATCAGATCATTAAACACTTGGCAAAAATGAATATTGATTGCCAGGTGGTTTTATATGTTAAAAAAAAAGATTTAGCAAATATAGATTTTGTTTTGCCGGACAATCCCGTATGTTCCTACGGGACAAGCTTTAAAGTAAAAATCATTTCTTTTCCCAGATTTTGGACTCAGATCGGACTGGCGTCTGAAATGCTGATAAATAAGCCAGATGTTCTATTTATTCCCTCTTATACCGTTCCTCAGATACATCCTTCCAAAACAGTGGCTACTGTCCACGGGTTGGAATACCGCTGCTGTCCGGAGTGTTATTCTTTGAAAGAAAGATTTATTCTGGAACTAAACACACAATTTTCTGTTAAATGGGCAAGTAAAATTATTGTCCCGTCGGAGAATACAAAAAAAGATTTGATTAAGTTTTACAAAACTAAGCCTGATAAAATAAAAGTGATTGCCCATGGAATAGGAATTCCCCTCTTGGGAGGGGCTAGGGGGTGGGTTAGAAGAACCTTGAAATCCACCCCTAACTTCTCCTCTCGAAAGGACGGGGCGCAGCAAGAGGGGAATAATAATTTTAATATTTTATTTATTGGGAGATTAGAAAAGAGAAAGAACTTAATGAATTTAATAAAAGCTTTTAATTTGTTTAAAAAAACCTACAACCTACAACCTACAACCTACAACCTAATCCTTGCTGGCAAAAAAGGATTTGGTTTTGATGAAATAAAAAAAGCGATTGAAGTATCGCCGTATAAAAAAGATATTGTTTTAAAAGATTATATTTCCGAAGAAGAAAAAAGTGAACTATATAAAAACGCGGACTTATTTATTTTACCATCTTTTTATGAAGGATTTGGATTGCCTGTTTTAGAAGCGATGAGCTATGGCGTTCCGGTAATTTGTTCTGCTGTTTCATCCTTGCCTGAAGTAGTGGGAAATGCCGCGTTACTTGTTGATCCCAATGATCCTAAAGCGATTGCCGAGGCGATGAATAAAGTTTTTAGTGATAACGACTTGAGAGAGAGGATGATTGAAAAAGGATTTAAGAATGTGAAGAGATTTAGTTGGGAAAAATGCGCAAAGGAGACTATGGATATAATACTGTCATCCCTGAAATAAATTCAGGACAAGAAACTTGTCATCCTGAAATTGTTTCAGAACAAGTTCGGAACAACAGGTTTAGATAGTTTTTTCAAACAAAAAAAGAAAGGCAGAGCAATCTTGTTAGATTGATACCTGTCCAAAGATTGATTTAATACCTATAGCTTCCCCCTGTTGTTGTGCACGGCAATGTACTTCTGAGCTCTATCAAACGCCTTTTGACATTTTCCAGTTCCAATAAAACAATTTTTGGATTCTTACTGTCATTCTCAGCATCTGAAACTATTCCTTTTGAAATTTTCCTTATTTGTGCTTTTAATCTTTCAATGTCGCTCATGATTTGTCAACTCCTTTTTCTTTAAGTTCAATATGACTTTGCTAAAATCTTACTATAAAAAAATAAAAATGTCAACACCATCACCCAAAAAACCAAAAATAGCAATTGTCCACGATTTCCTGACTTACTTCGGTGGAGCGGAGCAGGTTTTATTGTCTTTGCATAATTTATATCCTAACGCTCCGATCTACACTTTATTATATGATAAAGAAAAAATGCAAAGATATTTTCCTAACGCGAAAATAAGAACATCTTTTTTGAATAAATTCCCAAAATTTTTAAGAAAGCGAAAAAAGTATTTGCTGCCGCTTATGCCGACTGCGGCGGAAACATTTAATTTAAGAGATTATGACATTGTTATTTCCAGTTCCAATTCATTCGTGAAGGGAATTATTACCAAGCCAAAAACGGTTCACATTTGCTACTGCCACGCGCCGACCAGATTTCTTTGGGACTGGCGTTTTAATTATCTTGAAGAAAATAAAATCGGAAAATTTAAAAAACTTTTCCTAACCCCGTTATTACATTATCTAAGAATGTGGGATAGATCAGCGTCAGAAAGAGTTGATTATTTTATTGCCAATTCCCAGAATACGGCTGACAAAATTAAAAAGTTTTATGGCAGAGAGAGTAAGATTATTTATCCGCCGGTTAATACTTGTTGGTTCCATAGTCCGAATGGAGTGAAGCGCAGTGAGGCTGTGGAACCTGTTATGCAGAACGGTTCCACAGCCCTGAAGGGACTATGGAACCAACAAACGGATTATTTTCTAATTATCTCCCGTCTAAGTCCTTATAAAAAAATTGATTTAGCGATCAAGGCGTTCAATAAATTAGAGCTGCCACTTATTATAATAGGCGAGGGGAATGATAAAAAAAGATTGGAAAAAATGGCGGAGAAAAATATTGAATTTTTGGGATTTCAACTGGAAGAAAAGGTTATGGAATATTATCAAAACTGCCAGGCGCTTATTTTTCCCGGCGAAGACGATTTTGGAATGACAATAGCAGAAGCGATGGCGGCTGGCAAGCCGGTCTTGGCTTACCGGCGAGGCGGCGCTTTAGAAATAATCAGAGAAGGAGAGACGGGAGAATTTTTTGACGATCCAATCCCGGAACTTTTAGCCGACGGGATAAGGCGATTGAGAAAGAATATGGAGAATTATGATTCTGAAAAAATAAAAGCGCGGGCGGAGAAATTTTCGGAAAAAGACTTTGAGAGGAAAATAGAAGAAGTGATTAATAAAATTGTGAATCACAGACTGTCATCCTGAACTTGTTTCAGGATCTGTCATGTGCTACATTATGCTTTTATATTTATCTTAAAACCAAATATAACAGACGACAGATCCTGAAACAAGTTCAGGATGACAAGTTTTTTATCCCGAATTTATTTTAAGAATGACAAGTTTCAAAAAATATGAAAATCATCAACTTATCACAAAATTTCAATAAAGCCGTAGAAACCGCTACTGATGCTCTGTTGAACGATAAAATTATCATCTATCCTACCGACACCTTATACGGCTTGGGTGGAAACGCTTTGAGTGAAGAAGTGATTGAAAAAGTCTTTGAAATTAAAAAGCGGAATAGAAAAAAGGCTTTGCCCATTATTGTTAAAGATATTAAAACGGCGCGGCGAGTGGCCTGTATTGATTCTAAAGCGGAAAGAATTTTAAAAAAAATTTGGAGCGCCGATTTAAGAAACAAAATCGGTCCGGTAACGGCGGTTTTAAGAAAGAAAGACGCCATTCCCTATCCATTAACCGCTGGCGGAGAAACAGTCGCTTTGCGTCCAGCCGGCAATTTATTTTTAAAAGCTCTCTTTCAAAAAATAGATTTTCCATTGATTGCCACTAGCGCCAATCTCTCCGGTCAACCAGCGATGAATAAAATAAATGAAATTATAAAAATATTTAAAACTTCTAATTGCTTAATTATTAATAATGGCGATTTGAAAAATATAACCCCTTCTGTTATTATTGGTTTATCAAATATTAATTATCCAAAAATTCTAAGAAGCGGCGCGGTAAATAAAGAAAAGTTGTTTGAGGTTTTTAAAGTTTTAGGATAAAAAAAGAAGAGAAGAGTTAATTTCACTCTTTCTCTTTCAGGTCAAAAGTTATCTGTGCAAATCTCCTTATTTTCCCTGCATCTCTTACGAGAGCAGTTCCTCCGTCTGTAAGGAGAGCTTCTTCCAGAAGATGTAGGTATATTTTTCCTTTATCTTCTCCCCTCGCGATTGTTATAGCATTTTTGCTACCAAGTCGTATATTTAGTGTTTCTCCTTCCTCCATTTCTATGTCAGAGACGGAAGATATGTCATTTTTAATTCTCATTTAAATCACCTTATAAAGATTATCATAGGAAAAATTTTGTGTCAATTGCCCAGTTTTTCGGGCTAAAGCCCTTGCTCCAATTTTTCTAAAAATCCCCCTAAACCCCTTTCACAAAAGGGGAAAATAATTTCTTAATTTCCAATATTATGGAATTTATTCAATCAATCATCTTGGGCATTATTCAAGGACTAACCGAGTTTTTGCCGATTTCCAGTTCGGCTCATTTGGTTTTGACGCCCCGATTTTTTTCATGGTCAGACCAAGGGCTGGCTTTTGATGTGGCGTTGCATATGGGAACACTTATCGCCGTAATAAGTTATTTTTGGAAAGATTGGAAAAAGATATTTAAGGAATCTAAATTGTTTAGAATAAGTAAAATCAAAAATCAAAAATCAAAATCTCTAAAATCTTCCCCTGCCTCTTCCTTGCTAAAGAGGGGAGATTCACAATTCACAATTCACAATTCACAATTCTGTAATGATTCGTTATTTATTATTATCCTTGCCACCATACCGGGAATATTAGCTGGCCTGTTTCTAAACGGATATTCTGAAACTGTTTTCCGCAATCCAATAATAATCATATTTACTTTATCGGGGGGAGCGGTTTTGCTTTATTTAAGCGATAAATTAAGCAAGAAAAATAAAAACATTAAAAATCTTACTTTAAAAATGGGAATAATTATCGGTCTGGCGCAGGCGTTGGCGATTATCCCCGGTATTTCCCGTTCGGGAATTACTATCACTGCCGGATTGCTACTGGGAATGAATCGCACCGCCGCCGCCCGTTTTTCTTTTTTACTGGCTACGCCGATAATCCTGGGGGCGGGAGTTTATGAAATGCCTTATCTTATTAGAGAAGGAATAGATCTAAGTATTTTAGTCGGGATTCTAGTTTCGGCTATTAGCGGTTATTTGGCGATTAAGTATATGCTCCGCTATCTGGAAACTAAAAGCTATAACATTTTCGTTTGGTATCGGATAATTTTAGCGGGAGCGGTTTTTTGGTTTTTGATAAAGTAACGAATACACTTGTCATTCCGATGTCATTCTGAACGACGATAGGAGTGAAGAATCCCGTGCCACGCGGAACAAATTGTTGTATAACATTATGTTGATACTAACCACGGGATCCCTCGACTCGTTCCTCGCTCAGGATGACAGAAAGAGGATACACTCCACTCAGAATCTACTCTGAATTTAGTTCGGATGACAGGCTTAAATTTATCAAGTTTACAAAGGTTGATTTTATCATTAAAAGTGTTATGATAGGTTGGTTAAGATTATAAAAACAAACAAATTATGACAAAAGATTACTATAATATTCTAGGAATTTCCCGCGGCGCTTCTGACGATGAAATTAAAAAAGCTTACCGGAAACTGGCTCATAAACATCATCCCGATAAAAAAGGAGGAGATGAGAAAAAATTTAAGGAAATTAACGAAGCCTATCAAACGCTTTCCGATAAACAAAAAAGAGGCCAATATGACCAATTTGGCTCAACTTTTGAACAGGCGGGAGCTGGAGGAGCGGGATTTGAAGGTTTTGATTTTTCTGATATTTTTAATCGCGCGCGCGGTAGCGGGGGAGTCAAATTTAATTTTGAAGATTTAGGAGGATTTGGCGACGCTTTCGGCGATATTTTTGGAAACAGGAGAAAAGAGGAAGCTACGATTCGTTTTCGCGGAGAAGATATTTCAGTAGATACCGAGATAGCTTTGGAAGAAGCGGCGAAGGGAATAGAAAGAGAATTAAATATTTATATTCGTTCAATCTGCCCAGGCTGTCACGGTTCCGGCGCGGCTTCCGGCAGTAAAATTAAAAAATGTTCAACTTGCCAAGGTTCGGGACGCGTTCAAAAAACAAAAAGGACTTTCCTGGGCTCTTTCGCCCAAGTAGAAACTTGCTCTGACTGCCAAGGAGAGGGCAGCCGGCCTGAAAAAACTTGCTCTAAGTGCGGAGGAGACGGACGTGTTAAGGAAACCAGAAAAATAAAAATAAATGTTCCCGCCGGAATTGCCGACGGACAAACGCTTCAGCTTTCCGGACAGGGAGAGGTCGGCTTTCGACCGGCCAGCGGAAAATCCATTCCGGGAGATTTATTTATTACCATTCATGTTAAGCCCCATCCATATTTTCAGAGAAAAGAAAATAACATTCACTTTGTTTTAGAAATTAGCTTGTCGCAAGCTATTTTAGGCGATTGTGTTGAAATTCCTGTCCTGGGTGGAAAAGTAAAGCTTAAAATACCGGCTGGCATTCAATCGGGAAAAGTCATTAAGTTAAGCGGAAAAGGACTGCCTTATCTGCAAGGGCGAGGACAGGGCGACCAAATGGTAATTATTAAAGTTAAAATTCCGGAAAAATTAACAAAAAAACAAAAACGAATTATTGAGGAAATAAAAAAGGAAGGATTGTGATATTAGTATCAAGTATCAAGCGCTTAATACTAGCTACTTGATACTTAATACTATTTTGTGTTATAATAAAATCATCAAAAAGTAAAAATAAATATGGATATCCAGAACATCATTAATAGTATTAACTGGACTGTCCCAAGCTGGGATTTATTCGTCGTCGTCTTTTTTGTAGCGGCGATTTTTTTATACGGTTTTGCCTTAGGAAAAGATAGAATTATTGTTATTATGCTTAGTGTTTATGTTACCTTGGCTTTAATAAAAGGAATTCCGGCTTCCTGTAATGATTTTTTAGCAAGCATCAAAATAGGCGATTCGGCAATCGGACAATCGGGAGTTTTTCTAGGAGTGGTTATTATTTTATTTTTTCTCTTATCCCGTTCAATCACCGCTTCTATTTTTGAAGGCGGAAACAGAGGATCGTGGGGAGAAATTATCACATTAAGTTTTTTACAAGCCGGCCTTCTGATCAGTGTGACCGTTTCTTTTTTACCCATGGAAGCTGTTGAGACCTTTGGTCCTTTTATAAAGTTGGCTTTTATTGACGATATTGCCCGCACAGCTTGGTTGATAGCGCCAATTTTAGCGGTAGCGTTTTTTAGCAAAAGCGATTAATATAATATTAACCAAATAAAATAAAACCATGGAAAACAATAAACAAAGCGGTTCTCTCCTTAGCGACGAAGAAAAAGAACAAGGGAAAATACCGGAAGAAAACAGGCAAAGAATAATTTCTTCTCAAGAAGTACGGTTAAACAATTCCAGCCCTGATCCCAGTAACGAACTTGGGGCGGGAAAGAAAAAAGAAGCGATTGCTTCTCCTGAAAATCTTGGCAGCGGAAGCGGTGAAGATGAAACTATTTCTGAAAATCATGATGGAGAAATTAAATCACAGGTTAAAACAACATTGCCTCCTCAAGAATTATTAAACAATAGAGAAAATGATATTGCCAAAAGCAAAAATGAGGGAGTAAAAAATAGATTATTATCTCTCCAAAAGAAAAAAAATCAAAGCGCGATGATCCTGGCTTTGGCTTTGGGTTTATTCGTTATTATTGTTTTGACAGGATTATATCTTTTTAGCGACAAACTGTTTAAAAAAGAAGATCCTCAGCAAATTATCAAGTCTTCTTTAGAGGCGATGAATAATGTTGAGAGTTACGCTTTCAAAGGGGATTTCAATCTTGATTTTATTGACAGTCAAGACAAGGAAGAAAAATTTTCTTTAGTGATGAAATTTGACGGAGAGACCGACGAAAGCAATCCTAATAATATTAAAAGTTCTTTTAATATTAAACCGGAAATAACTGTTTCTCAAGAAGGCGGAAGTGAAAATATTTCTCTTGATTTTTCAATGATGTCTTTCGGTAAAATAGGAAAAGAAACGGCATATTTAAAGCTAAATGATTTTGATCTGGGCGCGGCGGGAATGATATATGGAGAAGCAATTATTCCTTATAAGAATAAATGGTATTTTTTGGATATGAAAGAATTACAGGAGAAGAGTGGCGCTGATATGGAAGAAGATTTTAATTCCGAAGAAATGATAGAGAAAATTAAAGAACTTTTAAAACAATATGAGATGATTAAGTTTGAGAAAGATTTGGGTCTCACAAAAATAAATGGCAGATATGTTTACCATTATCAGGTGAGACTAGACTCGGAGGCGGTTTTGAATTTTTATGTTGAAGTTTTAAACTTAATGCCTTCGTCTAGAGGTAGCGAGCTAGTTAAAACCGAATTAAAGCAAAATAAAGAAGAAATTCTGGTTGTTTTAGATGAAATTATGGACAATGTAAAAACCGAGATTTTTATTGGCAAGGAGGACAAAAGAATTTATAGAATAATGATGAACGGAAAATATGATCAAGAATTTATGTTCGGATTAGAAGAAAAAATAGACAAGATAAATCAGAAAGAAGAATCTAGCAGAATGGGTCCTGACATTAATAATTCATCACTTTCATTTAATATGACAATAGCACTGTCTGATTTTAACCAGCCGGTTGAAATTACTAAACCTGAAGAATCAGAAGATCTATTGAAAATTTTAGAAGAAGCGATGGCGGGATTTATGGGCGGAATGATGCCTTCTGGAATTGATCCCAGCCTTGATTCCGATGACGATGGACTAACTGATGCTATGGAAGAAATATATGGCACTGACAAGAACAATCCGGACACGGATGGAGATGGATATTTGGACGGCGATGAAATTGAAAATGGCTACGATCCGCTCGTATCGGGAAGCGCAAAATTGGATTATGGAAAAATGTTTGAGTAAAGAAAATAGGCTTACAGGTTAAAACCTGAACTCCAGAAAAAAACAGTCTGGAGTTTACTCTTTAGAGTGTAAATATTTTATCAACTAACTAAAAACTATGACAGAAGTATTATTCTTTTGGCTATTAGTGACAATCCTCTTTGTCGTTCTAGTCAGTATCAAACAAATCAATGAATATGAAAGAGGAGTTAAATTTCAGTTTGGAAAATACATTGGAATTATGGAACCGGGCTGGAGAATTGTTATTCCGATTATTCAGACATACCAAAAAGTTGACATTAGAATAAAAGCGGTTGATGTTCCCGATCAAGACGCCATCACCAAAGACAATGTTTCCGTAAATGTCAACGCGGTATTATATTACAAAGTTGCCAGTGCCGAGTCGGCAATTATTAAAGTGGAATATTTTGACTACGCTGTTTCCCAGTTGGCGCAAACAACAATGAGAGATGT
>DAOVOJ010000016.1 GCA_030629775.1 Candidatus Moraniibacteriota bacterium | reverse complement strand
TATTTCTGATATAATAAAAAACGAAAAAACCGGCATACAGCTTGATGTGAAAAATACAGAATTATTTGCCAATAAAATTATTGAATTGATCGAGGATGAATATAAAAGAAAAAAATTAGCGGAAAGTGGCTATGAGTTCGTGAAAAATAGATTTACTTGGGATGTTTCGGTGGGAAGTTATTATAGTTTGATTAAAAATTTATAATGAGAATTTTATTAATTTCAATTAAAGGAGGTTCTGGATCCGATGTATATTATAGACTTTTGAAACAAGGATTGGATAAATATACTAATATTAAATCTGACTTAGTTTTTATTCCTCATATTTTTGAAAAAGTGTTTTTTTTAATTCCCCTGTATTTGAAATATAAAAAAATAGATTTCAGCAAATACGATATTACTCATACCAATGCGGAATTTGGATGGTGGTTTAAGGGAAAAAATAAAAAACTTATTGTAATAATACACAACTTTATTTTTGACAAAGAATTTCAAAAATATAATTCAATTTTTCAAAAAATATTTTATTATTTCTGGGTTAAACCGAATTTAAAAAAATCTTTATTAGTTGCTAATAAAATTATTGCTGTGAGTAACTATACTAAAGATAATACTGCTAGATATTTTAAACTTGAGAAAAATATTGAGGTTGTTCATAATGGCATTGCTACTCAACTTTTTAGACCTCTTAATTTAAAAAGAGGGAATAAAAAAACAAGGATTCTTTTTGTGGGAAATCTTATTAAAAGAAAGGGAGTAGATTTACTACCCAGAATTATGGAAAAACTAGACAACAATTACGAGTTGCGTTTTACTTCCGGATTGAGAATTGACAAAATACCTAAATATCTGAAAGAAAAAAATATGATTCCGCTTGGAAAAATAACTCACAAGCAGCTTGCGATTGAATATAACAAGTGCGATATTTTATTATTACCATCAAGATTAGAAGGATTTGGATATTGCGTGGTAGAAGCAATGGCATGCGGAAAACCGGTGGTTACCACAAATTATTCTGCTTTAAGTGAAATAATAAAAAATAAAGAAAATGGATATTTATGTGAGATTAATAATGTTGATGATTTTGTTAGTAGAATAAAGGCAGTTAAAAAAAGATTAGATGATGGCGAGAATTTTTTAAACAACTATGATTATGTAAAAAGTAATTTTTCCTTGGAAATAATGGCAAAAAAATACAATAGATTTTACGAAAAGAACAATTATTAATCCGTGATCTTACTAATAGCGTAAACAAAAATGGAAAATTTTAAAGAAATTTTAATAACAATCAAAAAAGAGCTGGATTTAGAAAAAATGTATTTAAAGCATATGATCTCAGGTAAGGATAAAGACATAGATATTGTTATATCAAAAGCAGATTTTAATAAAATAGATTTTCCTGAAAATTATAAAATAATTAGAAAAAAACTGTCTTTTAATAATCATATCTTTATAGTAAGGATCGACAATAAAACGAAAAACCTAAATTTGCTGGATTTTCATATTGACGGTTTGGAATATTGCAATGTTTTTAAAATTTACTTTGATGAAATAAAAAATAATTCTATCCGTATTTTAAATCCAGAGATTTATGTTCTGGATAAAAATTATTTTTATTTGGATAGATATTTGGGTTATATATTTTTTAAGGCAAAGAAAGAAAGAACTTTAAAGTACATTAAGGACAATAAAACTCCTATTGACTTTTTATCAAATAAATTAAAATTGAAACATAACCAAATTGAAAATCCAATTCTGGTTAAAAATAAACTGGTAAAAAATAACTTTAAAAGTTTTATTTTATATAGAATTTTCAATATTCCAAAAATTAGCAAAAAAGTAAAGATTGCTTTGATTGGAATTGACGGTTCGGGAAAAACTTCCACCATCATTGAATTGGAAAAAAGACTAAGTTGTTTAAAGATCTCTATTGGATATATGGGTTGGAAAGATTTTAAATTTTTGCCGATAAAAATCTATGAGAGTTTTATTGGACATAAAAAATGGAAAAATAGCAACCACAACAATTTAAAAAGCTTCGGACTTCTCAGCTTAGTGGTGTTTTATACAGAACTGTATATTCGTTATTTAAAACAAATGATTTCTGGCAAAAATGTCGTCATTTTTGATCGGTTTTTTTATGATAGATTAACAAGAACTAAAAGCAATTTAACTTACAAGTTGTTTAATTGCCTTGTACCGCCAATTGACTTGGTCTTCTATATGACAGCTCCGGTTGAAATATTATATCAAAGAAAAAAAGAAAGTACTGTTTCAAATATAAAACAAATACAGTCTGCTTTTGAAAAAAAAGAAAGGGATATTAAGTATAAATGCATTGATACAAATAAATGTTCTCGAGAAGAAGTTGCGGGAATAATAACAGAAGAAATTTTTAATCTCTTGCCAAATGAAATATATAAATTTAAAAGTTAAAGAATTGGTTGGAGATGGGTGTTTTATTAGAAATGATTTTGAAACATTCAAACTTCTCTATAATTTTTTTCTGCACCGACCACCATTTCAACTAAAAATATTAGTTTATTTTTTTGATTTTTTTATTTATTTTATTGCGATAATATTTTTTAAAACAAAAATAAATTTATTGTTCTCAAAAAATCTGACCGAAGATTTTTTGATTAGACGGGCAGGATCGGGAAATTGTCCTAATGTAATTATTTTGAAAAGAAATAAATATAGTAAACCGACAATAAGAAAGGAATTTAGTAATAAAGATTTTTTAAAGATGGAGCAGGAATATTTTTTAAAATATTACAAAAATGACGCGGGAATAAACTTGCCATTTTTAACTTTTAACAGTAACTATTTAGAATATCCATTTATAAATTATCCTTCACTAAAAATGGAAATAAACCGCGGAAGATATTCAAAAAGTCAAATTCTTGTTATTTTTAAAAAAATTTCTTCCTCGCTGGATATTTTATACAAAAAAGAAAAGTGCTTAATTCATGGCGATTTAACTCCGGATAATATCTATTTATTGGATGATAAAATTTACTTTATTGATTATTCCGATTCGGAAGTTTATTTTAGGGATTATGATAAATTTACTTTGCTCAAAAAAATGCTGAAAAGTTATTTAAAAAACGAAAAAGAAATATCAAATTATCTTGATGCATATGACTTGAATAAAAATTCTTTTTGGAGACATTTAAAACACAAGCAAATTGCCAAACATAATTATTACAACAAAAAACTGGCCTAAAATCATTAAAATTAATTACGAACTACAATGAATTTATTAAGCGCCTTTAAGCACCACTTGGCCCAAAATAATACCGTCAAACAAACCATATTTAAAAATACCTTCTGGCTATCCATAGCCGAGTTTTTTAAAAATGGAGCCTGGTTCTTGGTCCAGATATTTCTTGCTAGGAAGTTGGGGGTGGCTGGGTATGGCTTTTTTTCCTTTGCCTTAAGCTTCACCGCTCTATTCGCATTTCTTGCTCGTTTTGGATTTCCTACTCTGATTTTGAGAGAAGTTTCCAGGAATAAATCAACAGCTAAAAAATATTTTAATAATATTTTATTTATTAAGGTGGCATTAGGAATAACCACTTTTTTATTAATTGTCTTTAGCGCCCAACTCTTACCTCTTGAGAGGTCAACAAAAATTTTAATCTATTTGGCCGGCGTTGGTATGATTGTAAATACTTTTTCTGATTTCTTTCGATCGTTTTTCCGCGCTTTTGAGAAAATGCAGTGGGAAGCGTTTAGTAAAATATTTGAAGGAGCGTTGCTGGCTTTGATAATTGGATTTTTAATTGTGGAGCGCGACGCTAACCTAGAAGAAATTTTTTACGGCTATATCGCTGTTGGAATAATAATTTTGATGCTAAATTCTATTATATTAGCCAAGCGATTTTTAAAAGAAAATTTGTTTAAAAAATACGAGTTAGATTATCAAGAAATAAAACTAATTCTAAAAAAAAGTTTGCCGCTGGTTTTTTCAGCGGTTTTTGTTTCAATATATTACAATATTGACCAGATAATGATCGGGGTTATTTCAACTAAAACAGAATTAGGTTATTACAGCGCCGCCCAGAGAATTGTTTACGGCTTGTCAATGTTTTATATGATCGCTCTGATTAGCTTTTCTCCAAAAATCGCTTATTTTTTTAAAAAAGACCTAAGAAAATTATCAGCTCTTTTAAAAAAGATGAACAAGGCAATGCTGGCGATTGCCATTCCAATGGGAATTGGCGGAACCATTTTGGCGCCGGAAATTATCAATTTTATTTTCGGCAATGAATACGCGCGAGCCATTCTCGCTTTTCAAATTTTAATCTGGTCGCAAGTTATTGTCTTTATTAGCGTTTGTTACGGAAACACTTTGATTATGTGCGACAAGCAAAATAAATTTTTATACGGGGTTGGTTTGGGCGCGATAATAAATATAATTTTAAACTTTATTCTCATCACTAAATTTTCTTTATATGGCGCTTCTGTCGCCACGGTGATAACACAACTGCTGGTCTTTGTTTATATGTATCTAGTGTTAAGCAAAGAGGTGATCAGAATTGACTTTTATAGATATCTAACAAAACCGCTATTGGCGTCTCTAGCAATGGCAGCGGTTTTGCTTGCTCTAAAAATAAGTTTCAGTATTCTTGTTATAATGCCGCTTGGAATAATTTTTTATTTTCTATTATTGTTTAAATTGCTTAAATTTAGATTTTAGTTACCAAGAAATTTATAACATATTTTTACTGATTAAAAAACAAAAGAGAGGAAAAATTCCTCTCTTTTTTGTAATTTTCCAATACAAATATTTTTCTTTTTACTAGCCAAGAATAACCGTGGAAACAACAATAACAATCGCGTAAGCGAGACCACAGATAACAACTCCAATAATACCGTAAGAAATAGTTTTTTTGCCTGATTCAACCGCTTCCTCGTTTCCAGCGGCAGTTAGGTATTTCACTCCACCAAAGATAACAACTAAAGTGGCAATAATCGCCACAAAGCCTAAAATCCAGTTGGTAATATTCATGATAGCTGTACGAATATCAGTTGGAACACTTCCTGGCGCGCAAGTAGCTCCCCAAGAAGAAATGGCAGCATCACCTGGTGTACCGGCAACTGTTAAAGCCATTACCGGTGTTAAAATCAAAGCAGCTAAAACCAAACCCAGAACAGTTTTTTTAGTTAATTTTTTCATTTTTTTCACCCCCTTTCAATTAAAAGTTTAATGCTTATTTTGTATTTTAATTATTTTGGCATCGCTATGTTATAATATCACCGTCACAATCACATTGACAATCGCGTAAGCAAATCCGGCAATTACCACTCCTATTATACCATAGCTAATGGTTTTTTTAGCCGTTCTGACTCTTTCTTCGTCGCCGACGGAGCCGATGTAGTTTACTCCACCCCAAACGATTGCTAAAACGGCGATCATCGCCACAAAACCTAACAGCCAGTTAGTGGCATTTATTACCGCATTGTCAAGATCTTCCGGAACACCTGGATATTCAGCTACCGCTGGCATTGCCCAATCAGCTAAAACTAGACATGGAGTTAGAATTAACGAAAGACAACACACCATTAAAATTGCCTTTTTGTTTTTTGTTAGTTTCATTGTTTTTTATTAATGATTAAATTATTTATAGAAAAAAACTTGTAGCACTGTCACTTATTTTGGTTAATAATCTATTTATTATAATGTATCCACCACTACCTTTACCACCGTGTAAGCCAGACTGGCAAAAATAACGCCTAGCAAGGCGTAAGTGATTACTCTCTTCGCCGTAGTCGCTTTTTCCTGGTCGCCTGTTGATCCGACATAATGAATTCCACCCCAAACCGTGAATAAGACTCCGATTAAAATCACAAAACCGAGAAGCCAGTTGGTAATGTTTATCAACGCTTGATTAAAATCACCGGGAGTGTTCGCCGGTTGATCAGGCAACACCCAACCGGCGGCAAATGTGGCAAGGGGAGCTAGGAGAAAACAGAAAGTCAGAATAATGATCGGATTGTTTTTTTTGAGAAACATAATTGATTAAAAATTTTTAATTTTTAATTTTCAATCAATTTCCAATGACTTAATTTCCAACGACTTGTTAAAAGTTTGAAAATTGAAAATTGATCATTCATTGAAAATTGAGAATTGATAATTGAAAATTATCTTAGGATTAATTTTAACATTTCTGGTTGTTATTTTAATTCACATTTACTTCTACTATTATTACCATAATAATACAACCCCCTCCCCGCCCTGTCAACAAAACTTATACACACCCTTAATATCCTCCTAATTTAGAGGCGGCATAATTGACTGCTTGATTGAGTGGTTTTCTTTTTTCTTCGTCGGTGGCGATAATTGAATTGATCATTTCCGTTAAAATACGATCGCTGTGGATGTTGTTCGGATGATGCCAGCTTTTGGCAGTCAAAACCTGGCCGGCAAAAACCCCCGTTCCTTCGGAAGCGGACATTGAATTTGCCAGCGACATAATCGCCGGCGGCTTATTGGCAGCCTTTAAATATAACTGGACATTTTCCGGACGAGCGGCAAAATCTAAAAATTCCCAGGCAAGTTCCTGGCAACTGGCAGCTATTTGATCGTCCTTACTGCAGCTGCCATTTCTTGCCACCAGCGGCGCCCAATACTGAGCATAATTTACTTTATCTTTTTCATTAAGCTGCGGCACCGGCGCGATTTTATAATCCAGTTTCCCTTCAGACTTTTTATCAACATTGCCAATATGATGAGTGTAATTGATCATCATTGCCGCCTTTCTTTCCGTGGCAAACATATCAATAGAATAATCCAGCTGGTCATTCCAAGTGTAATAACGTTTTTGAGGATTGGCAAAATCAGTATAAAATTCAATCGCTTCGTAGGCTTTTGCGGTATTAAGATCAGATCTTCCGCTCCTGTCAAAAATTGACAACCCGCTCTGCAAAAGCATCAAAGAAAGAATATCCACCGAACGATTAATATTTGTTCCGCCGCCGATTGCCGCTCCGGCGCGAGTAATATTTCCTCGCTTATCATAACGAGTAAGTTTTTCAGTGTAGTCAACAAATTCGTCCCAGGTTTTTGGCGGTTCTAAAAATCCTTCGTTCAAAAACATATCTTCATTATAAAAAAGCGCCAAAGTATCAATATACATCGGCAGAGCGTAAATTTGTCCGTCAATGATCAAATCATCGCGCGTTACTTTGGCAAAAGTGTTTTTAAATTCCGAGACGCTCATTCCTTGAAATGGAACAATTCTATTTTGTCGCTGATACTCAGGAGCCCAAGTGTGAAAGACAGCAAAAATGTCGGGGCCCTTCCCCGCCAACTGAGCATCAACAAGCTGCTGTTGATAATTATTTAAATTTTTATTCTTAAAAGAAATGTTAATTTCAATCCCGCCATTTTCTGTTTTTAATTTATGGCTCTGAAATTTCTGAATGATCCCCTGCCATGCCGCCGCGTCATCCACGGGACTCCAAAAAGTCAAACTGGCGGCAGGCGCTCTGGGAGAACGAAAAAAAGGGCACCGGTCTTTGCCAAGCGGCGGACAGCCAACAGTATACCAACCGACAATAAGGATGATAATAACAACAAAAGCGAAAATTAGGATGAATTGTTTTTTGTTCATAAAAGCAGTATCAAGTAGCTAGTATTAAGTATTAAGATTATTACTTTTTATCTTTTTTGCCATTTCCATAACTTACTTGATGCTTAATACTAACTACTTGATACTTTTATCCAAACGGATAAAATAATAATCCATAATGACTGTCGTCCACGGCAAACGAACGGTCAAGCCGAAAACCCGCGCCGACAGCTAGTTCTTTAATCTCTTCTTCGAAAACGCAATGTTCGTCTTTAATACCCAAAGAATTTTTACCCGGAGTCCAGTCAATAACCGCCAGTCGTCCGTTGTTTTTTAAAACTCTTTTTGATTCCGCCAAAATAGCGGAACGGCTATTAGGATCAACTTGATAAAGTGTATTGGCCAGAATAATAAAATCAGCCATTTGGCTGTCCAGTTTTGAATTATTGTTCACTTCAAGATTTGCTCTGACAGTTTTAACATTAAGCAATCCTTCCAATTTAGCCTTGCTTTCCACCGATTCTAATGAGCTGGTAAGAACATCAATCGCGTAAACTCTGCCAGCGTTGCCAACTTTTTTGGCTACCGGAATGGTAAAATAACCAGCCCCGCAACCAAAATCAGCAACAACATCGCCTTCTTTAATTTCAATCTGATCAATTATTTTTCCCGGGTCCATAAAACCGCCACTACCGGATTTTTGAATATTACCTGATTGTTTCTGATTTTCCATACTTTAAATAAATTTAGAATTTACACATTCACTAATTATTATTCCGAATAAAGCGATGGTGGAACCGAAGAATCTCACACTGTCATTCTGAGCGACCCCGTATCAAAACACGGGGCAGGCTTTAGGAGTCGAAGAATCTCGTGTCATACAGAGAGAGTTGTTATATAATACTTTGTGAAACTACCACGGGATCCTTCGACTCGTTCCTCGCTCAGAATGACAAGCTCAAATTATTTAAATCCGTTAATTACACGCTCGTGATCAACGCCACTTTATCCCCCGCAGCCAGCCTCATAATCCTTACTCCTTGGGTAGCTCGCCCTAAAGTAGGAATGCTTTTTATCGGAATTCTGATAACTTGCCCTTTTTGCGAAGCAACAAAAAGATCTTCTTCCTGCTGGCTCTCACTGATTATTCTGGCACTGACGATCGCGCCGGTTTTGCCAGTCGTTTTGGCGGCTTTAATTCCGCTTCCGCCGCGACGCTGAATTTTGAAAAATTTGACTTCGCTTTGTTTTCCAAAACCATTTTCTGAAAGAACTAAGAGGAATTTTTTGGCTGCCGAACTAGCTTCAACAATATTCATACTGACTACTTCACTGCCAGCAGACAATCTTATCGCTTTCACGCCGGCAGCGGTTCTTCCCATGGGACGAATATCTTTTTCTTTAAAACGGATCGCCTGGCCGTTTGAAGCGGTAAGCATTACCTCGTCTTTGCCGGAGCTGGCCTTTACCCATTTTAACTCATCATTCTTTTTGATCTTAAGAGCGATAAGTCCCGACCTTCTGACACTGGCGAAATCCTCAATGCTTGTTTTTTTGATTATACCATTTTTCGTCGCCATCACCAAATATTTTTTGCTTTCCTTATTTTCTTTTTTAAGAGGAATAACGGCGGTAATGGATTCATTGGGCGCCAGCTGTAAAAAGTTGACAACCGCCTGGCCCTTGGACGTTCTTTTGCTGGCCGGTATTTCATAGGCCTTTGTTTGAAAAACACGGCCATTGTTAGTAAAAAATAATAGATCGCTAAGAGTGTCACACGAAAGAAAATGTTCTACAGCGTCTTCTTCTTTGACCGCCGCGCCGATAACTCCTTTGCCGCCGCGGTGCTGGACATGATAAGTGGAAGAATCAATTCTTTTAATATATCCTCCGTGAGTGATGGAAATTACCACTTCCTCCTTGGGAATTAAATCTTCCTGCGCGAATTTGCCAATCGGATTTTTATAAACTTTTGTCCGCCGCTCGTCGCCGTATTTATTTTTAATTTCCAATAATTCGTCTTTGATTATTTGAAGAATTTTTTTAGGATTTTTGAGAATCGCTTCCAGCTTGGCAATTAATTTTAATTTTTCCTCCAGTTCGTCTTTGATCTTCTGTCTTTCCAGTCCGGCCAAAGTTTGAAGTTTCATTTCTAAAATAGCTGTCGTCTGTCGATCGCTTAATTTAAATTTTTTCATTAATTGCTGGTGAGCAATTTCTTTGGTTTTGGATTGTTTGATAGTTTTAATAACCTCGTCAATGTGATCCAAGGCCTTGCTCAGTCCTTCCAGAATATGGGCTCTTTCTTTGGCTTTATCCAATTCAAACTGGGTTCGGCGGCGAACAACTTCCTGGCGATGCTTAAGATAATATTCCAGCATCATCTTAAGATTCAAAACTTTCGGCTGAATGCCGTCAACGATCGCCAGCATATTAGCATGGAAAGGCTTTTGCAAGTCGGTGAGCTGGTAAAGACGGTTGAGGATTTTATTGGGATAGGCGTCATTTTTTAGATCAATGACTATCCGCACTCCTTCTTTGCTTGACTCATCCCGAATGTCTTTAATACCCTCTATTTTTTTGGTTTTTACCAAATCGGCGATTTTTTCGATCAGAACTGATTTATTGACCTGATAAACCATTTCGGAAACAATTATCTGAAAATGCTCTTTTTTTGTTTCTACAATATCAGCCTTTGCTCGAGCGACAATTCTTCCTTTGCCGGTAAAATAAACCTGAGAAATTTCTTGAGCGTCAAAGATTGAACCGCCGGTGGGAAAATCGGGACCTTGAATAAATTCTAAGAGATCTTCCACCGTTGCTTCAGAATTGTCAATTAAACAAACAGTAGCATCTATCACCTCATTAAGATTATGAGGAAGGATATTCGTCGCCATTCCCACAGCGATTCCCATTGTTCCGTTAAGCAGTAACTGCGGAAGTTTAGAAGGTAAAACAACCGGCTCTTGGCGGCTTTTGTCGTAGTTGTCAGCAAAATCAACGGTCTTTTTTTCAATATCCGAAAGCATTTCCTCGGCAATCGGTTTGAGCTTTGCTTCGGTGTATCTCATCGCCGCCGCGCTGTCTCCGTCCATTGACCCGAAATTTCCCTGTCCATTCACTAGCGGATAACGCAAAGAAAAGTCCTGGGCAAGCCGCACCATTGAGTCGTAAACGGCGACATCGCCGTGAGGATGGTATTTTCCCAAAACTTCACCGACTACCGTCGCCGACTTGCGGAATTTAGCGGATGGTTTTAGTCCCAGATCGTGCATCGCGTATAAAATTCTTCTGTGCACCGGTTTCAATCCGTCCCGAACATCCGGCAGCGCCCGCGAAATGATCACGCTCATCGCGTAATCCAAATAACACTCTTCCATTTCGTCAGTAATTGCCCTCGGTTCTATTTTGCCGATATTAGATATGCTTTCTTTTTCTTTATTTTCTTCTTTATTCATTGCTTATAACTTTAATTTGCGATATATAATAATATTTATTCAGCTAACAAAATTATCTGTGTTCGTCTGTGTACTATTTCGAGTTTAAGTTCGACACAGAAAAACACAGGCTAAAGCCACAGACAAACACAGATTTTTAATTTCCCACTTTCATCACAACCGTCTCCGCTTCTTCTTGCGGCAGATCTTTTTTCTTAACACTTAATTTACTGACCGCTTCTTTTTTTGAAGCTCCTCTTTCGCTGGCAAATTTATCCAGAGTATCAATTTCAAGATTCAAGCCGGGAATTTTGTAGTGCATCGGAATAATGATTCTCGGTTCAATTTGATTGATAATACTGTCGGCCTTTTTCCAGTCAATGGTAAAAACTCCCCCGACGGGGATCATTAAAATGTCAACCGGCCCTATTTTTTCCAATTGCTTTCCCGTTAAGCTATCCTGTCCCAAATCCCCTAAATGACAAATTCTAATGCCTTCCATTTCAGCGACAAAAATCGTGTTAATCCCTCTTTCAGCTCCCTGCCGGTTATCGTGAAAAGATAAAATTCCCCGAATAGATACTTCTTTTATTTCATATTCGCCGGGTCCGTCAATAATGAACGGGTTGTCTTTTATAACAGCTGTGTTGTTATGGTCATAATGCTGATGGCTAACGGTAACAATGTCCGCTCGCCCAATAGGCGGCTTCAGCCCAATTTTTTTGTCAAAAGGGTCAGTGATCAAAACCAGATCTTTTGACTGGATTTTAAAGCAACTATGACCATACCAGATGATATTCATATTTTTTAGTTAAGATTTTTAGTTAAATTTCTACTTTAGAATAGTAGCATAAAAAAAGCTTAAAGGGAAGTCAAATTACGAATTACGAATCAAGAATAAAGAAGCAGAGATTCATAATTCATAATTCGTAATTCTTTCCTATATTGCCAACTCTCAAATCATCAACTATAATTAATTTGTTAGATTAACTAATTTATTATGAAATTACAAATTTTCACCGACGGCGGGGCGCGGGGAAATCCGGGACCGGCAGCAGTCGGGGTGGTGATAAAAAATTCGAAAAGCGGAGAGATAATTTTAAAGTGCTCCGAGTATCTTGGGGAAACGACTAACAATCAAGCCGAGTACCAAGCGTTAATTTTAGGATTGCAAAAAGCGAAAGGAATTTTTAAAACTTATAAAACCGGCAAAGGAGAAATAGAATGTTTTCTGGACAGCGAACTGGTTGTGAAACATCTAAATCACGAGTATAAGATCAAAGACGAGGGGCTTCAACCGCTTTTTCTTCAAGTCTGGAATTTAATGCTGGATTTTGATTCAGTCACTTTTACCCACATTCGCCGAGAAAAAAATAAAGAAGCGGATAGATTAGTCAACAAGGCGTTAAATGAACATAGAATTTAAACTTGAAATGATAGTTTATTTCTTGAACAAATACGACTTGTAAATTCCAAATCCAAAATCACAAATTCCAAATAAATCTAAAATCCTAAGCACCAAATTCAAAGCAGTTTGAGATTTTGAATTTTGTATTTGTAATTTATTTGTGATTTGGAATTTTGGATTTGGTGCTTTTGTTTTGTTAAACAATTCTGTAAGATTTAGAATGGGTGTGGATAATTTTGCTTGACAGTATTTTAATAGATGTCATAATAAAAATGGTGGTAAAAATGACCAAAAAGAAAATAATTCGCCTCATGGAGGCGATAGAAAAAATTTTTGGAAACTTTTTCAGAGGAGGTGCTGTTGTTTTAGCATAAAGAGTAAAAAAGTATGCAGACAAAAAGCATCTCCTTGTTTATTTATTTTAAAAAACAAAACAAAAATAAATAAAATACAAAAAACAAAGACGGGAAAATCCCCGTCTTTGTTTTTTGTTGTTAAAAATGTTAATATGTTAGTATGCTAAAATGTTAAGATATTAAAATTGCTAAAATGAAAGTCGCTTTAGTTCATGACTATTTAGTTCAATACGGAGGAGCTGAAAGAGTGCTGGAATGCTTTGCGGAAATTTTTCCCAAAGCGCCGATCTACACGATGGTTTACGATCGGAAATTAATGAAAAACGCTTTTGCCGATAAAAAGATAATCACTTCCTTTCTCCAAAAAATTCCCTTTATCGGCTCTCACCACCGCCTGTTTCCTTTATTGATGCCAATGGCGATCGAAAGTTTTGATCTGTCAGAATTTGATTTAATTATTTCCGATTCCAACAGTTACGCCAAGGGGGTAATCACTTCACCACAGACTCTCCATATTTGCTACTGCCACACTCCGATGCGATACGCTTGGGACGATTGCCATCAGCAGCTTCAGGAATTTGATTATCCCGGAATTGTTAAAAATTTTATTCCCTTGGCGATGAATTATATTCGGCTCTGGGATAAAATTTCCGCCGATCGACCGAACAAGTATATTGCCAACTCTAACTTTGTCGCCGAAAGAATAAAAAAATATTATCAAATGGATTCAACAGTTATTCACCCTCCGGTCAGCGCCGACAAATTTAAAATTCGCGACAGGGGGAAAAAAGGATTATCCGCGCAAAATTATTATTTAATAGTCGGAAGAGCGCTGCCCTACAAACGGTTTGACATCGCCGTGGAAGCGTTCAATAAATTGGGATTGCCTTTAAAAATAATCGGGCAAGGGCCGGAAATTAAAAAATTGCGAAAAGCGGCTCGCGCTAACATAGAGTTTTTGGGTTATTTGTCTGACAAAGAAATAACCCGCTATTACGCTTGCTGTAAAGCTCTTATTTTTCCCCAAAAGGAAGATTTTGGCATTACCGCCCTAGAGGCTATGTCCGCGGGACGGCCGGTAATTGCTTACCGCGGCGGCGGAGCGCTGGAAACGGTCGCGGAAAATAAGACAGGAATATTTTTTGACTCGCAAACTCCCGGAACAATTATAAGGACGGTAAAAAAATTTGATAATTATTATTTTAATCCAAAAGAGATTAGAGAGCACGCGCTGGGATTTGATAAAAAAATATTTAAAGAGAAAATAAAAAAATTTGTGGAAAATGAATATAAGAAATTTAAAAAATAGTATTAAGTATTAAGCGCTTAATACTTAATACTTAATACTAATCATTATGGAACTCAAACAATATCTAAAAATCATCAAAGAAAATGCCAAGTTAATTTTAATAATTACGCTTCTCACAGTCTTGTTTTCTTTTGTTTTTTCCGCGATTAAACCGACAAAATATGACGCATCACTCTCGCTTTTGATCAGTCCGAATAAAACCCAGGAGACCGACGACTTTAAATATAACGGCTATTACGCTCTGCAGGCCGGCGAAATAATAGCTGACTCCACAGAACAATGGATAAAAAGTCCCGAGTTTGTCAGCGCGGTTTATCAAAAAGTCCAACTTGATCCGAATTTTAGAAACATTAAGGGCTACGCCAAAAAATTTAAAGCGGACAAAATGTCTTCCCAGTATGTTGAAGTAAAATTTGAAACCGACACTAAGGAAGAGGCGGAAAAAATATCCCAGGCGATAACAAAAATTTTAAACAATAAAACCGAAATTTTAGCGGAGAACAGTCAAGAAGAATTGTCATTTGTTATTGTCGGCTCTCAACCGATTATTTTGGAAAGCAGGCCTAACATTGTTTTTAATATGATCATAGGATTAATAGCAGGATTATTTTTAGGAATTTTTACGGTGTTTGGAAGGAGATATTTTAGATAAAAAGATAAAGAAATTATTAACAAAAAACTCGTTTAATTAAATTTCACTTTAATCTATGCTCTACCAGTAATTAACAACTTATGATAGGCGATTTAATTCTCATTTTCGTTTTTGCCATAATCTGGCAAAGAATTATCAAACTTAGAAAAACTAATTTTAGGGAGTTTATTTTTGAACTCTCTATTTATTTTGTTGTTTTTTGTTTGAATCTGATTTTATATAAATTCTTCTCTTCCGCGCTTTCTTTAATTTTTGATTTCGGGCTTTTCCCGAGCATTGTCGGGATTTTTGCTTTGAGTTTTATTATTCTTTATATAATAGTACGTTTTTCCGTGTATTATATTTTCAAAAAGAAACATTGGACTTTTGAAAAGCGGAAAAAAATAATTGATAAGGAAATAAGCTTTTTTGATTTTTTTATTCACAGTATGGAAGATTTCCAAAAAGCTTTTACGATATTTTTTGCAATTAATTTGATTATTATTTTTACTTTGCTAAACAGTTTTGTTGATGTTTTTACGCATCAAAAAATATTAAATTATGAAAATAATAGAGCGCTTGATATGAAGGCGGAAAGAATGATCAATAATGCTAAAAGCAGCGCGGATTTCAAAAATAACCTTCGCCAAACTCTTAAATTTCTCAAAACAGTTGATCCGCGCGCTTATGAAAAAATAATTGAACACACTAATTCTTTTGTTGTTTCCAAAGACATTCCAAGTAATCTTCCTGCCGCTGATTTTCTCGCCTATGCGAGTTTTCCAGAAATGTCTATTACTTTCAAACCGATATTTACCAGGCCGTTTAATTCTCTGGAAGATCAAATTTATTTTTCTATGCTAATGGTTCATGAAGCGGAACATTTGAAAAATTACAGGGAGAACAGCGGATTTATCGTTAATTCGTTGAATTACGCTTATTTAAAAGTAAGGTGCAATCCAATTACCAATTATCAGTATTTTTCTAATATCAAAAGAGCTCATCATATGTACGTTGATGAATGGTGCGCTCAAATCAGCGAGGTAAAATTTTTAAAGCAGTTCAACATTGATTACAAAGAATATTGGATGAAGCATTTTGAGAATAATTAGATTCTAACAAAAATAAATGTGCCGTTTTTACTGTTTATAATTTAATAAATTTTATTGTAAAACCATGAACAAAATAATCAATTTAGCAAATGGCGTTATAGTTATAATTATAGTTTTTGTTGTTATTGGTTTCGCAGGTCTGTTTTTAATAAAGAGCAATCCTGCGCCAGGATGTAATCAAATTCCAGGTATTTCGGGGGGTTGTTTTTCAAAGTTTGTAATTATCAATGAAAAAATTGAACCAAAAATATCTTGCTTGAAATTTTCAAGCAACAATTGCAATTGGCCTTATTTGTCTATTGCTAGTTCTTGTAAAAAACCTGTTTATATAAATGGAGTAAAAATACCACGCGAAGAATGTACGACACTTAGAGAAACTTATTGGATAATGAAAAATAATGGGAAATATGAGATTGTTTCACGGAGCGAATTAGATTTATTCAGTTTATCAAAAGAAGAATTTTTATCCAAAAGCAAAGAATCTTGTATTGAAGAATATGAGAAAATATCTTTTGATCTGAAATTAGGAGATAAGGAATATAATATTCAATTCAACGGTGATGAATATGCCAACCATGGTCCAAGCTTTATGGGATCTACTTCTCATAATGTAGTGGGATCGCCAGGTAATTGTTTAAACTATTCTCTCCGTAATTATTACAATACTTCTTGTAGAATCATGGAGCTATCAACAAATTGTGAGGAAAATATAGAATTAATGGATCAAGTTATAAAACCAAATAAAAATTGTAAAATTATTAATTCATATATGCTTTTAGACACAGAAGACAAGACTTTATATTACAAAGGTAAACAATATTATCAAGGAGAGCAAATCCCTCCTTTAAGCAATAAAGAATTTTTTGTTGATGGTATAATTGGCGAGAAAGAATTTAAAATTTCGTTTACCGTTACCAAAAAATGTAACTAAGATCAATAAGTAATACTTTCGGCGTAATTATTCCAAGTACAATTTTTTAAAAAGCAATTACTATTTTTGTTCTTTAGCTTAAAAAGAAAACTAATTAATTTTCAATTATGTCTTTCAAATAAAAAATAATTCAAATTTATTTTACTTTTATTTTGTCGTCTCTTATCCTTGACAAACCTTAGTAATTTAATAGAATTATTTTTATTGCTTATGTCAGATGTTTAGATATTAAAATGTTAAAATGATTATCGGAATTGACATTAGGATGCTAGCGCGGGGGGCGCGGACAGGGGTTGAGGAATATACCCTCAATCTTCTTTCACGCTTAATTCCTCTGGACAAAAGCGTTCACTATAAACTTTTTTACAATGGCTGGCGGAAAGTTGACTTAAATCCTCTGGATTATCCATGGCTCAAAGAAAAAAATGTTGAATTGGTGAGTTATAAAATTCCTAACCGCTTGCTGGATCTTTCGGCGCGGTTTTCTAATTATCCTAAAATAGATAAACTGTTAAAAGGCATTGATGTTTTTTTCTCCCCGCACATTTTCCCCGCCGCCCTTTCTAAAAATTGCCCTTCGGTGATCACCTTTCATGATCTGTCTTTCAGAATTCACCCCGAGTTTTATTCTTTTTCTAAAAACTTTTGGCACTTCTCGGTAAATCCTAAAAAGTTAGCAAAACGAGCGACAAAAATTATCACCGTCTCAGAATCAACAAGAGATGATTTAGTAAATTTTTATGGAATTAAGCCGAGTAAAATAAAAGTTATTTACTCGGGAATTAATTGCGAATCAAGAATTACAAATTACGAATCAAGGATTTTAAAAATTAGGAAGAAATATAACTTGCCGGAAAAGTACATTTTATATCTTGGAACGCTGGAACCGAGAAAAAATATTGTCAGTTTAATTAAAGCGTTTGAAGAGTTCAAAAAAACCTACAACCTACAACCTACAACCTACAACCTGGTAGTTGCCGGCGCGAAAGGCTGGCTGTAT
>DAOVOJ010000050.1 GCA_030629775.1 Candidatus Moraniibacteriota bacterium | reverse complement strand
GCGCACGATGAAAGGGATTTTGAGTTTGCGAAGAAGTTTGGGTTGGAAATAAAACAAGTTGTGGCGCCGTTATTTATTGGTGAAGGAAAAAATAAGATTAGAAAAGATAAAAAATATACAGAAAGAGAAGTCGTAGATGTTATAATTAAACACTGGGAAAAAGATGAATATTT
Organism: Candidatus Moraniibacteriota bacterium; assembly: GCA_030629775.1. GTDB lineage: Bacteria > Patescibacteriota > Minisyncoccia > JAHIHE01 > DAOVOJ01 > DAOVOJ01. The sequence goes on along the minus strand of DAOVOJ010000050.1, from coordinate 5,778 downwards.
TTGCTTAGATTGGAGTAAAAGTAAAAATGATTGGAAAACTTTTGTTGTTGGCGGCATTGAAAAAGGAGAAAGCGCTGAAGAAGCAGCGCTTAGGGAGGCGAAAGAAGAATCCGGTTATCAAAATATGCGTGTTGTGAAAAAAATTGGAAATACAATTTACAGTCGCTTCTTTGCGGCGCATAAAGATGTTAATCGTCATGATTTGAAAAGAAATTGTATTTATATAGAATTATTAGATAATAGTTTTATAGAACCAAAAAAAGAGGAAGTAAAAAATCATAATGGCGTTTGGATAAAAAAAGAAGATGTAAAAGATTTTATAGACCTAGAAGAATTAAACATTTATTGGGATATATTTCAAAACGGGGAAAAGCCTTTATTGGAAAATGGGATTGCAATAAATTCTAATCAATTTAACGGACTTACAACCGCTGAATTTAAAAAAGAAATTATTAAATGGCTAGAAGAAAATAATTTTGGCAAAAAATCGGTGAATTATAAAATGCGGGATTGGGTTTTTTCAAGGCAGAGATATTGGGGCGAGCCAATTCCGATTGTTCACTGCGAAAAGTGCGGTGCGGTCGCTGTGCCGGAGGATAAATTGCCCGTTAAACTTCCTGAGGTAAAACATTACGAGCCGACGGGGACGGGGGAGTCGCCGCTGGCGAATATTGAGGAATGGGTTAACACAACCTGTCCGAAATGCGGGGGAGCGGCAAAGAGAGAAACAAACACGATGCCGCAGTGGGCGGGAAGCTGCTGGTATTATTTAAGATATCTTGATCCGAAAAATAATAAAGCGTTAATAAATAAAGATAAAGAAAAATATTGGATGCGACCGGATGGGATTGATTTGTATGTCGGCGGAGCCGAACACGCCACTCGCCATCTTTTATACGCTCGTTTCTGGCATAAATTTTTATACGACATCAATGTTGTTTCCACTCTTGAACCATTTCATAAATTATATTATGTTGGTTTGATTTTGGCGGAAGATGGAAGAAAGATGAGCAAGCGATGGGAGAATGTAGTTAATCCCGACGAGATTATTGAGAAATTCGGCGCCGATTCCTTGCGGCTTTATGAAATGTTTATGGGGCCGTTTTCACAGGCGACAGCGTGGAATACAAATGGGTTGGTGGGGATGAGAAGGTTTTTGGAGAAAGTTTGGAACATCCAAACAAAAGTAGAGACGCGATTTATCGCGTCTAAGTCAAAAGTTAAAATTGAAAATTTAAAATTAGAAAGCTTATTACACAAAACAATTAAGAAGGTAACAGAGGATATTGAGAATTTTAAATTTAACACCGCTGTTTCGCAGTTAATGATTTTGGTAAATGAAATGGAAAAAGAAAAAGAAATTTCTTCGTTTCACTATTCACAATTTTTGATTCTCCTGTCTCCGTTCGCGCCACATATTGCAGAGGAATTGTGGGAAAAGGTGGGAAATAAAGAAAGCATTTATTTACAATCATGGCCGGAATATGATCCGGAATTGATCAAAGAAAAAGAAATTGAACTTGTTGTCCAAGTCAATGGCAAAGTTCGCGATCAAATAAAAGTCCCTGCCGACATTTCAGAAGAAGAAGCAAAAAAACTTGCCATTGAAAGCAATAAAATCAAAAAATGGATTGAGGGAAAAGAAATTAGGAAAGTTATTTTCGTGAAGGGAAAGTTAATTAATATTGTGATATAAGTCTGTATTCGTCTGTGACTTTTTGCCGTCGCGATGGCTTAGCCCCGCGACCAACCACGCTGTCATCCTGAACTTGTTTCAGGATCTGTCGTCTGCTACTGTTAGCTTTAAGATAAGTCAGAATGCGTAGTTTAGCACGCGACAGATCCTGAAATAAATTCAGAGCTTGTCCTGAATTCAGTTCAGGGATGACAGTTTTGATTTAAAAATGACAGAAAAAATATCTTATGCTAAACTAAAACTATGCTAAAAATAAAAATTCAAAAAACTAATCCGGACATTAAAATTCCATCTTACGCTCATCCGGGGGACGCGGGGATGGATTTATATTCGGCGGAAAATACTGTTATAAAACCGGGGGAGAGAAAAGTGATTTCAACGGGAATTAAAATGGAGATTCCGTCCGGTTATGTCGGATTGATTTGGGATAAAAGCGGGCTGGCTTCCAAACATGGGCTTAAAACAATGGCGGGGGTAATTGACTCAATTTATCGGGGGGAAGTGGGAGTAGTGATGATAAATTTAGACGATCAGGAATATCAAGTTGAGAAAAATACCAAAATTGCCCAGATGTTGATTCAGAAAATTGAGAGCGTGGAGATTGAGGAAGTTGAAAACTTGGAGGATTCTTCAAGGGGAGAAGGGGGATTCGGAAGCAGCGGACTAAAATAAAAAGTCAAAAGTCTATAAAGTTCATAAAGTCGAAAGTATATGAAAAAAAATAAACAACTTGGAAAATTTATTGTTATTGAAGGAATAGACGGATCAGGAAAGGCGACGCAGACCAAACTTCTGATCAAACGGCTTAAAAAAGAAGGTTTTAAAACCGCCACGATTGATTTTCCGCAATATTATAATAATTTTTTTGGAAAAATGACTGGCAGATATTTGTCAGGAGAATTTGGAACGGCCGACGAAGTCAGTCCTTATCTTGCCTCTGTTTTATACGCTCTTGATAGATGGGAGTCAAAAGATTTTATTTTAAAACAATTAAAAGCGGGAAAGATTGTCATTTGCGACCGATATGCTTCGTCCAACATAATTCATCAGGGCGGAAAGATTAAACAAAAGAAAAAAAGAGACGAACTTGTAAAGTGGCTGGAAAAAATGGAATTTGATGTTCTTAAAATTTCAAAGCCCGATTTAATTGTCTATCTTGACGTGCCTCATAATATAGGGCAGCAGTTAGTTGATAAAAAAGAAAGACGCGGATACATAAAAGGCAAGAAAAGAGATATTCACGAAGAAAACAGCAATCACTTAATAAACGCTCGTTTACAAGCGTTGAGACTAGTGAAGCAAAATAAAAGCTGGATAAAAATAAACTGCCTAAAAAACGGCGAGTTATTAACTCCGGAAAAAATAAGCGATTTAGTTTGGGATGGAATTAAGAAAATTATTTAGAAAGTTACTTCGAATTACGAAATATAATTTATTCCCCTCCTTAGATAAGGAGGGGAGAATTATAGGAGTTTCGTAATTCAAAGATATTGTTAAAATATTAAAATGTTAATATGATTAAATACGAACCAACAATTGGAATGGAGATTCATGTGGAGTTGAAAACTAATTCAAAAATGTTTTGTTCGTGCGCGAATGATCCTGATGAAATAGAGCCAAATAAAAATATTTGTCCGGTTTGTATGGGACATCCGGGAACTTTGCCGGTAGCGAATAAAAAAGCGGTTGAATATGTGATTAAGACCGGCTTGGCTTTGGATTGTAAAATTGCCGAGTTTTCCAAGTTTGACCGAAAAAATTATTTTTATCCCGACCTGCCAAAGGGCTATCAAATTTCACAATATGACAAACCGCTTTGCGAAAATGGAAATCTCATGGCAAATGACAGAAAAATTAGAATAACAAGAATACATCTCGAAGAAGACACTGGAAAGCTTATTCATCCGAAAGGAGCTGATCATTCGCTGGTAGATCTAAACCGCGCGGGCACGCCGCTTATGGAACTTGTTACTGAACCGGAAATTAAATCTTCAGCCGAGGCAAAAGAATTTTGCAGGCAATTTCAGCTTATCGTAAAATATCTCGGAGTTTCAGATGCTGATATGGAAAAAGGGCATATGAGATGCGAGGTTAATATAAGCATTAAACCGGAAGGACAAAAAGAATTCGGCACGAAAGTGGAAATAAAAAATCTGAACTCGTTTAGAGCGGTTGAGCGTTCAATTGAGTATGAAATAAAAAGGCAGACGGAAGTTTTAAGCGATGGCGGAAAAATTATTCAAGAAACAAGAGGTTGGGATGCGAATAAACAGCAGACTTATTCTCAAAGAAAAAAGGAAGAAGCTCATGACTATCGCTATTTCCCGGAACCGGATCTGCCTCCGCTAGACTTAACAAAAAAAGCTGGAATGTTTGATGTTGAGAAAATAAAAGAAAGCATTCCTGAAATGCCGCTTCATAAAAAATATAGATTTATAAATCAGTATAAAATAACGGAAGAAAACGCCAGAATATTTTCGGAAGATAAAGAACTGGCAAATTATTTTGAACAGGTGGTTTCAGAATTGAGATCTTGGATTAAGACAAAGGGAATTGACAGAGATATATTAAATAGGCTTACAAAATTAACTGCAAATTATACTCTAACAGAACTACAACGATTGTTGTATGTGAACGGAAAGCTAGTTTCTAATTGCAAAATAACACCTGAAAATTTTGCGGAATTTATAACGATGATATATGAAGGAAAAATTTCCAGCAGCGGCGCTCAGGCCATGCTGGAAGAAATGTTCGCAACCGGCGGCGATCCTTCAAATATTCTTGATGAAAAAGGATTGGCCCAAGTTAGCGATGAAGGAGAAATAGAAAAAATTATTGATGAAGTAATAAAAAACAACCAGAAGTCGGTTGAGGATTATAAATCAGGCAAAGAGGTTGCGTTGAAATTTTTAGTTGGACAGACGATGAAAGAAAGCAAAGGCAAGGCAAATCCGCAGATGGCGGGGGAGATGTTGAGGAAGAAGTTGGGATAAAAATATTTAATGTCATCCTGAACTTGTTTCAGGATCTTTTAGTTGCTACGCGAATTTAACCCATAAATCACAAAACATTTTAACTGAACCAAAAACACAACAATCATAATATAACATCAATATTATAAAAATGAATAAAACTTATTATGTTTACATAGTAACAAATATTACCAACTCTGTTTTGTATATTGGCGTAACTAATAATTTACAAAGAAGAATAGAAGAACATAAAAACGGTTTAGTGGAAGGTTTTTCTAAAAGGTATAAAACTAACAAATTGGTTTATTGTGAAACAACAAATGATATTAATATTGCTATTAAAAGAGAAAAACAATTAAAAAATTGGCATAGAGAATGGAAAATGAATTTAATCAGAAATGAAAATCCTGGATTTGCTGAGTTAAATATTAATTAGGCGTAAGAGAAAGAAGATCCTGAAACAAGTTCAGAGCCTGTCCTGAATTTAGTTCAGGAATGACAAGTTATTTCTCTAAAAATTCTAACACCAGTTTTTTCGCTTCACCATAATTTCCAACCCATTTAATTCTCTCATCTTTCTTAAACCATGTCATTTGTCTTCGTGCGTATTTATGGGTACGGAATTTTATTTTTTGGATCGCGTCCTCTAAACTGATTTTATTTTCAAGATATTGTCCGATCTCATAATACCCAATTCCGCTCATTGCTGGCAGATCAAAACTGTACTTTTTGGACAGTTTTTTTGTTTCTTTAATTAAACCGATTTTAATCATTTTGTCCACTCGTTTATCTATTTTTTTGTATAGTTTCTCGCGATCTGTTTTTATGCCGACTTGTAAAACATTAAACAATAGTTTGCCTTTGATTTGCTGGGCTGAAAATGGTTTGCCGGTGATTTCATAAACTTCCAAAGCTCTAATTAACTTTCTTTTATTATTTTCTCCAATAATTCCCGCTGATTTTAGATCTACCTTTTTAAGTTTATTAAACAAATATTTTTCCGTATGTTTTTCCAATCTTTTTCTAATTTTTTTATTCGGCGGCGCTTTTGAAATTTCAAGATTATCAACGATCGCGCTAATATATAAACCTGTTCCGCCGACAAGAATT
>DAOVOJ010000047.1 GCA_030629775.1 Candidatus Moraniibacteriota bacterium | reverse complement strand
TTTCAAGATACTGCTGGGTACTGGAAAATTGATTATTATTGGACATATTTTATAAAACAAAAAATATAAATAAGAAATAAGATATAATAAACAAGATACAAGATACAATAACCAAAAAAGTTCCAATAATCAATAACCAAATTCCAAGTTGCTTGATTATTGATGTTTGATTATTTTTTGGTTATTGTATCTTGGTTATTGTTTCTCGTATAACCTTATTCTCTCTTCGACACCTCAAACCTCGTCCCTACCGCTTGGCTGGTGTCAAGCACCCATGCCAGTTCTCTTAGTCTGTTACGGGTAATATTTTCCTGCATCGGCTGTCTTCCTTTCTGCTTCTTCTGTGATCTTTTAAATTTTACCACACTTGGCTCTCTTCGCCAAATGTAAGCGCGGGGAATAGTGAAGTAATTAAAAAATATTAAAATATAAGTGGCGACCGTCCGCCCCTTCGGCTTGTAAAAAGCAAAAAGCAAGGTCAAAATTATGATAGGTATCGCGAAGATAATGAAGAAGCCAAAATCGAAAAACGAAAAGAATATTAAAAGAGTGGCTCCGCCGATTAAGAGATAGAGCACCTGCTTGCCCGTCAAAGGACCAACGATGCGGTCTTCAATATTAACAAATTGTGGAACAGAATATTGCATAGATTAGTTTTTATTTCTTAAAATAACGAGTTCTAATTCTCCTCCTCCATAAAATCAATCCTCCTCGCCTTCACCAAATAAGCCAGCGATGTCCCTTCGTCCAACGATTTCAAAACCATTCCCAGCTGCCTTCTTTCTTCTTCGTTCATCCCGCGGGTGTTTTTGTCGTGGTAGATAAATTTCACCCGCTCCATATTAGTGTTCCAGCCGTAACCGGTCGCTTCTTTATAACATTCTATCCAATATTTGATCTTCGGCTTAACCGACAAAGCGACACTCGGAACATCAATGGAATTCTGCCCGATCTCCTGATCTCCCGACGCTGAATAATTTTTAAGCAAAGTTTTAATGTCCGCCTCAACGATTTTTTCTTTTTTAGCCTCCGCCTCCATCTGCTCTCTCACCGTCCGCTCCTGCCGCTCAATGATCTTCTCCTCGTCCACCAAATCCTGCGTCTGTTTTTTAGGCTTAATTTTCGGAATCTCCCCGCCAAGAGTTGTAATCGCGTCTTCAATGCCGGGAAAATAATCTTTGATGGGATAAAGAACTTCGCAAAGAATTATCAAAGAAATTTCCTTGGCGATTTTATCGTCAAGTTCAAGTTCTTTTTTAATCACCTCGAAAACATCTTCAATGCTTATTTCTTTCAATAATATTCTCGCTTCAATATCCGTCAGATGAGACAACGCTTCGCCGCTAAGACCGTAATCGTTACTTAACTTAATATCCGATTTATAAGAAGCCTCGCCAAGCGCGTCCTGAACAAACTCCGGCAGTTTTCTAATTCTCTCAAAATATTCTTCTTTCATATTTTATTTATCTAAATAAAAACCAAAAAACCTCCCGCTAAAAAATCTGATTCTTTAATTCTCTCACAACCTCTTTGTCATCCAACGCTTTTTCCGTGCTATCTAAAATGTGTTTTGCCATCGTCAAATAAACCTGTTGTTCTTCTTTTTGCGCTTTTTCAGCGCGTTGCAACAAAGATCTCGCTCTTGTATATCCTCCGCTCAATACATTCGCGCCGCTGCTTGACATAATATCAGTATTACCCAATGCCTTATCAATTTTGCCCAACTGTTCTTTAACCTTATTCGTCTGAAGATCTCCTTTTTTCAAATGATTAAGATAAGTATTTGGATCCACTTCCTCGTGCTTCCATTCATCTTTTATGGAACCATTTTTTTGAATTTTTCCTTCATTGTAAAGATCAAAATTTGCTTTCTCTATCAGTTCTTCTCCTGTCCCTTTTCTCTGCTCAACAATTATTTTCTTAACAAGTCCGGCAGTTTCTTTACTAACACCAGAACTTTCTAAACCATCAGCAATGTTTCCCAAACTTTCGGAATATCTTTTAAAATAGTTCGGCAACACCTGAGAATAAGAACTAACTTTACTAAGTCTATTTTTAATTTCAGATCCCGATTTCGTCACATCCGCATCAAGCTTTTTAAAATCAACTTTCTGCGATTGTTGCGGCTTAGGCGTTTGATTTGCTATCACTTTTTTAATTTGTGATTTAGCAGGCGGTGTATTTTTTACCACCGTTTTTTTAGGCGTAGCCGTTTTAGCGCTCCTTGACACGGTTGGTTTTAAATCACTTTTTTCCGCCTCAGATATTTCTTTTTCTAACTCAAGAATTTCCTTAGAAATGTCACCTGATCTTTTATTATTCTTTAACATTTTCGAATCTATCTCACCAATTTTCTTAGTGGGAGGGTTTACATTCCTACTATACAAACTGTCACGCTCATATTTTTTTACCGATCTCCTTGTAAGTGGATTCATTTTGGCGTTTTTCATTGCTAACACCTTTTCTTTAGAAAGATCTCCGGTTTCAGCAGATAAAATTCTTTTTTGCTTCTGTAATGCATGCAATTTTTTTTGCTTATCTGCCAAAACTTGATTATCTGCAAAAGTCATATTTGAGTTTTCATCTTGAGGTTCAACCGGCATTTGAGATTTTGAATCAGATTTTGCAGGCTGTTTGATAGTTTCTATTGGTTCAGCTGGCGCTCCACTTGATTTTACATTAGGTTTTCCAACAGACACTTTATCCGAAGAACCTTTATCTTGCTTTGCTAATTTTCCCCGCAATACTTTTCTAACTCCATCCATCCCCTGTTTTGCAGCCATAGAATGTGACACTAATTCATTGTCGCCTTTGGCTTGAAAAACTTCCTGATTTTCATTAACTAATTTACGCCAAGTATTATCAATTTCATCTAATTTTTTTAGCCCTTCTTCAGGTTTTTCTTTTAATAAATCTACTACCTGAGTTGTGGTTTTTCCTATTTTTTCAATAACTTCTTCCCGAGATAATGGCGCCTCATCTTTATTTAATTTTTTTGAACCGCCACCCATTAAATTCGCCGAAGCGCTATCGTCTTTCCAAATACTTTTCTTATTAGAACCTTCTCCGCCACCCTTACCAGAAGACTTTTCTGCGTCAACATTTTCTAAAGGTACGCCTCCGTCACTCATGATGATTTCAGATTCCTTCTCGGATTCAGCTTCAGCTTTAGTCCTGGGCTTAATTCTTTTTTTTCTAGGTCCTCTATTTGCCTTAGGTCTGTATCCGGGCTTACCTGATTCCCCTCCTCCTCCACCTCCGTCTGACTCTTCTTCTTCCGGCTCATCAGAATCTCCTACCTTTATATCTCTATAATATGGATTATCTTTGAGATACTTATAAAGTTCAGGATTCTTAGCCTTAGCTCCTCTTTTAAGCGCCTCTCTTTGTTCTCCCTTTCCTTCTTTTCTAAGACTGTCAGCTTGCGCGATTTCCATATATTCGGCCATTTCTTCAAAAAATTCCGGTTCCTTGGATTTGAAATCTCCGCTCTTCATTTCACCGGCAAACTTCGTCTTTCTCTTTCTACTTTCATCAGTATCTTCGTCGCTAAAGACCGCCTTACCTTTGTCATTGACCTTGACTTTTCCATCTTCAAGCACTAAATCATTAAGCGCCTTGTGACCCTTCTTGTCAATTTTAGCTCTTACCCTTTGAAGTTCTTCAACTTTTTTCTTCTTTTTAGGATCACGCGTGGTATAAATATTTTCCGCTCCCTTACTGTCATCAGCTATTTCTTCTTGCAATGTTGCCAGTCTGTCTTCAATCCCTATTTGTATTGATTCCTTAGAAGTCTTATCTCGTTTAGCCGCCCATCCGCTGAAATCGTCATGCTTATCTTCAATAGTGCTTATTACCGCGCCATTCTTCAATCCCAAATCGCCAACCTTGTTTTCTTCGCCGTCATGAACCATTCTTTCAGTAAATTCTCGAGTAACTTCTTCGGGGGTCTGACCTTTAGTTCCAAAGCCCATATCCTTAGCATATTGCGGCGCGTTTTTAGCAAATTCCTCCTTGTCCATTCCGCTGGCTTTAATGTTTTCAATATTTCTCTTGCTAAGATCTTTTTCTTCAAGCTTATTATTTCTTTGAAGTTCCTGAACAGCGCCCGCCACCTGAGCGGGAGTGCTATATTTACTGTTAACAACTTTATCTCTAAGGTAATCAGCGTTTTGGCCTTTATACAATTTAGCGTATTTATCTGTTTCTTTTCTATTTTTCTCTTGCCTTCCAGCTTCATTTTGCAAAGTAAATTCTCCTGCAATAAAATTTGTCATCTTATTGCCTCTAATTTTTTTACCTCCCCAATCTTTAAGCCTATTTACTCCGGTCTGCACTCCTAATTTAGATCCAACCACTCTCGCAGGCTTCCTGACCACCGCTCCAGCTTTCCCTTTCCCATACCTCGCCCCGCGATACATCTTGCCTGTCATTAATCCAAGTCCCGCCGTGCCGCCGATGACCATTCCGCCGGCGGCGCCGGCCAGGGCCTTGCTTAATGTAACCGAGGCTAAAAGCATTCCGATGACCACAAAGTTTTTTATTGAACCGACAACAATTTGATCAAAATTCCCCAGTTCATCAAAAGAAGCGTCCGCCGGACCAGGCGCCACATAACCAGCCGTCAGTTCTTTGCCCATCTCAGTCGCCAGAAAAAGGAAGAAAATGAAAACCGGTCCCAGTAAACTGTAATTAACCAGGTTTTTCCACCACTCGGTGCTTTTTGCTCTTGTTGAAGGAAAAACAGCCATCAAAAAAGCAAACGGGGAAAGAACAATTACAAGCGCCAGAGCGACGATTCTAATCAACAAAAGCCCCGCCAATGTAAAAAAAGTTGACATTAAGATCACTGAGTAAAACATAGCGAAAGAAAGACCCAGCAAGTCGGTAATTCCGCCTTTTACATTAAGAACGGCAAAATCATTATTAGCCCAGTTATGAACTTGGTCGCTTAAACATCCCGTCGCGCTGCTAAAATCGCCGCCCATCCAAGTAACGAATTCAAACATAAAGATCTGTCCGAAATCAATTACTATCATGGCAATTGTCTGACTAAAGTTAATTAAAAAAATGGCGAAAATAAATTTCGGCAAAAGCGTCTTAGCGTTATACGCCTGAACTCTAAAAATCGTGGCGAAGGCGATTATCAATAGAAATAGAACAAAAAATAAATTACACATATCCCGACAGATCGTCCATCCCGTTTTAATAACTTCCGCTCCAAAAACTTGAATATAAATATCGGGATTCAAAAAAATACCCACCATCCACGCCCCAACATCAACCCCGATAACAACTAATTTAAAAGCGAGGGTGCCAACAAAATAAACAAGCGCAATCAGTCCGGTGCCTTCCAAAAGAGCGGGAATAATATTTACAGCCCCTCCCAGCGCCCAACTAACAAGACCCTCTGCCTGCGCTTGATGAAGAGGAGTAAAAATAAAAATCCCGCCGACAAAAAACATTAACAAAATCGGCAGAATTTTTGAGAAGTTTGAAAACTTATATTTCATACTTTTTTAAATAAAAATTATCAAGTTAATTTGAATTGCGAACCGTCATTGCGAGGAGCCTGAGCAAACGCAGTTCGCGAGAAGGCAACGCGGCAATCTCGTTATTATACACCGTCATTGCGAGGCGATTGCCGCGCTCCGTTCCACTCCGCTCGCAATGACGGTAAAATTTAAAGTTTCGTAATTCAAGAAAATTATTTTACGCGTATTTTTTAATTATTCCTTTATTTATCCTTCCTTTTTTCAAATCTTGATCAAATTTTTTCTGGTCTGTTTCCACTTTCTTCGTTTCGCGCATCATATCAAACCAGTTCCAAAGAACATAGATCGTCATTACCGGAAGAATACTGATGACCGTAATAGAATCAACAACTATAACAACCGCGATTCTTTTGGATATCTTCTTCATTATCATTTTTCCAATCATTCCATGCGGACTGACAGACATCATAAACAAAGTAATCGTCAGCCCCACCGTTACGCTTAAAATGAAACAGAAAATAATAACAAGGATAGCTCCCACTCCGGTTAGATTGAGAAGATTGATCAGGCAGTCCAAAATATCTTTGGACATAGCCAAAACCAGAGAGAATAAAAATACCGCTCCCGTTTCAGCGCTATTTCCCTGCCTGACCATTTCCGTCATTTTCCCTGATATTCTGGTAGCTGCCGCTATACTTGCTCTTCCGGTTGATTTCTCCATCGCCTCCATTATCATTCTTTCCCGCCGGCTCAATTCCTTCCCCTGAGCCTTCACTTGTCTTTCTATTTCTCTGTTAGCTTTTTTCATTTCTCTGTCAATATCTTCCCGCGCTTTCATTTGAGCTTCTTGAGCTTGAACCTCTTGAGACTGGCCTTCAAGTTTTTTAATATTTCCAATCGCCAATTTCGCCTGCTCAACATCTCGCGCCACCAC
>DAOVOJ010000011.1 GCA_030629775.1 Candidatus Moraniibacteriota bacterium | reverse complement strand
TGTTATTCCCTTTGTTTTTTTACAAATTGAAGTTAATAACACAGGTGCGACAGGATGGATTGTATATTAAATTTGCGCCCGTTCACTTTTCTTTCAAAAAAATACAATTAGATGATTTAAAAAGACATTATGTCCGGACATATGATCCTGTCAGAGAGTATGGCGGCTGGGGCATTAAATATGGTTTTGGCGGCAAAGTATATAATGTTTCCGGCGACCGCGGAGTGCAACTAAAATTCACAAACAAAAAAGATCTTCTGATTGGTTCACAGAAACCGGAGCAGCTTGATAGCGCGATAGAGCAGTATTTAAATTTTAAAAAGAAGGGGGGCAAATAATATGAATTATATAATAGTAGGAATTTTAGGGTTAACCGTATTGTTGGCGATTTTTCTTTGCTATATGGGATTTTTCAGAAAAATTGAAATAACCGAAAAAGAAACGGGACCGTATAAGGTTGTTTTCAAGGAACATGTCGGCAACTATAAGGAACAGGTAAAATTGGGGAGATAAGAGAGTAAGTGAAACAAAAAAGAAAAAATTTTTAACATATAATCATTTATTACTTATTATGCAAAGAATAAATCACAATAATTGGGTTAAAGGAAAAAGCTATCAAAAAAGAATCTTGATCAAAGAATTAAAAGAGAAAATTAATCTTATTGAAGATGTTATTGTTGTTCCAAAAGGAGAAATTCCTTGTCACAGTCATGATTTCACTGATGAAATTTTTTACATAATCAATAATTCCGCAATAATGATTGTTAATAATAAAGAATTTGAAGTAAATCCCGGTGATATGATCTATGTTGATAAAAATGAAAGCCATGGCTTTAGAAACAAAAGCGACAAAGAATTTAAAATGATCGTTTTTAAGATCAATTTTCGGAAAGGAGATTCTTTATTAAGTTGATCGTAAAACCAAAACCGTGAAAAAGCGGATCTAACAATTTCTATGTATGGCAAAAATAAACGCGTTTAAAAGAGATAAATATAAATCCGCGAGAGGCGGTCATTCGCGTTTACTGGATTTACATTGTAGAAAATGTAATAATGTTATTGCGGTCTATCAAAAGGATGGTCCCGGAAATCTTCGTAGATTATATATGGATAGAATTTTGGAGCCGGAAAAGCTTGTTGGATTGCAGAATAAAAATATCAAAGATGTTTCCCCGATCAAATGCGATAAGTGCGGATCTGTAGTTGGTATGCCGTATATTTACAAAAAAGAAAAACGAAAAGCTTTTCGAGTATTCCAAGATGCTATAGTAAAGCGTATTAAGAAATTAAAAGCAAATTAATTTAAATATTATGATAGAATTAGAAAAAACTTATTTAGTAAAAAAACTTCCGGAGAGTTTGAAAAATTGCGAATTTAAAGAAATAATTGATGTTTATGTTCCTAAATCCAGCGAGCATCCTAAATTGAGACTTCGTAAAAATGGCGACAAGTTTGAATTAACAAAAAAGGAACCAGTTAACGAGGGAGATGCTTCGCATCAAGAAGAACAAACGATCAAATTAACGGAAACGGAATTCAATGCGCTTAACAATCTTGAAGGGAAAAGAGTTCGCAAGCTTAGATATTATTTTGATTATAATAACAGAACTGCTGAGATCGATGTTTTTCAAGACGCGTTAAAAGGACTTGTTATTGTTGATTTTGAATTTACATCCATTGAGGAAAAGGATAAATTTGAAATGCCAGACTTTTGTCTGGCAGATATTACTCAGGAGCTTTTTACCGCTGGCGGAATGATTTGCGGTAAAAGCTATGAAGATATTGAAGATGATTTGAATAAACTTAATTACCAAAAATTATTTCTTGAATAAATATTTCTTTCTCGCTGGTTCCATAGTCCCTCTAGCCCTGTGAAACCTTGATGCGAGATCCGCATTTAGGCTCCACAGGGCTATCGCCATTATGGAGCCAGCAAAGAATTTATATTATATCTTATTTATTAAATATGAACTCTGCCATAGACGAAGCAAAAAAAGATTTTGAATTATTTCACGATAATTATTTAAAATACAAAGAAAAAGTGGATAATCTTTCTAATTTGTTTAAATTGAAGAATAAGGCAAAATTAAGAAGTGATTATCTTCCCACTTATGTTGTTGGTAACTTTGAAGATAATAATTACAAGTATGTCCTTTTCGGAATTAATCCAGGATTTTCGGAGAAGCAAAATTCCAAAGAAGAAACATGGAAAAAATCCTCATGGAATGACTATCTCGATTTTGCCAAGAATTTTTTTATTCTCTTCAAGGAAAATAGAATGAAATCCCCATATTATAAAAGGTTATCAAAGTTATTTTCGGGTCTTGATAATATGGAATTAGATAATTATTCTGAAATTTATGATTATTATCATAAGCACATAATTAACATTGAATTAATACCTTATCACTCAACTTGTTTTGGCATTTCCAATCATTTAACAGACGAACAAAAGTCATATTTCAAAAGTAGATTTGAATCTGATTTAAATTTTCTGAAAAAAATAAAAGTTAAATTAATGATTTTTAATGGAAATCCATTCTATCTACTTCTTATAAAAAATAATTTAATCAAATATGATAAAAAAATCAATTTGAATGAATGTGTCAATATGTATATTTTTAGAATCCAAAATACTCCTTGTGTTCTTTTTGATAAATTTCTTACTCAGCCAGCTTTTCGTTTATCTTATGAAGACCTAAAAAATAAACTACCTAATTTGATAAAAAGAGAGTTCAAAAATATATAGTACTGTCTTTGTTTCAAAATTTCTTTTGCCCCCTAATCTCATCGCTAGAACAGATTTGCAATTCTGCGTTAGTCCATATCTCCTAATCTAAATCAGATATTTCTTCAAACCCACTCTAAAAATCACTTCTCTATAATTTATAAACAAAACGCGAAAAAAATAATTGGTTCAAGCCTGCCTATCGGACAGGCAGGTCAGAGACATTGAACCAGCTGCGGTTCTCGCGGAAATTTATCACAAACAAATTATGAAAAAACAAATATCGGATTTATTAAAGACCAGCAAAAAAGTTATCAAAGACTGTTCGCTTCCGAATGGCGCGATCGTCGCCGTAAATTCCACCAAATCGTATGCTTCAAAAGAAGCGAATGATTACAAATTTGTCTGGCCAAGAGACGCAATGTATGTTTGCAACGCGGCGAATGTTCTTGGCTTGAATATCCAGGAAAAATTTTTCAAATGGTGTCTGAAGGCGGAAGATTGGGAAAAAACAGGCTTGTTCTGTCAGAATTATTTTATCAACGGCAAAAAGGTCGCGCATAATTTTCAGCCGGATCAAACAGGAAGCGTTTTAATAGCGGTCTATGATCACTATAAAAATAATAAAAACGACTGTCAGAAATTTGAAAAACTTATTAAAAGATCAGCGGATGGCTTATGCAAGATATGGAGTAAAGATCATTTCAATTTAGTGACACAAGATCTATGGGAAGACAGGCGTTGTTTTCCGGATCTTAAAGGTAATTTTACTTACTCCTTGGCTATTTGTTTAAAAGGATTATCTTGCGCGAATGAATTAATTCCCAACAAGAAGTGGTTAAAAAATTCAGATGAAATGAAGAGCGTTTTATTGAAAAATTTTGATGATCATTTCTATCGTTCTTTTGGAAAAATAAATGATAATAAAGTAGACGCCTCATTATTAGGCCTTGTCTGGCCGTCGGAAATGTTAAAAGCGGATGATAAAAGAATGAAAAAAACAATAGAATTGATTGAAGAAAAAATTGTTGAAGACGGCGGAGTTTGCAGATATAAAGGTGATAGATACGGCGGGTGGATGTATGACAAAAATACGCACCGAAAAAAAGGCGCGGGATATTGGCCTCTTTTGAATTTCTGGATGACTATTTATTATTTGGAATTAGGCGACAAGAAGAAAGCGTTAGAGTATTATAATAAAGTTTTAAATGATTTGGGAAATAAAAAATACATTCCCGAACAGATCTTTAATAATAAAATACAAGTAGCCGTTTCCCCTCTTTGCTGGTCTCACGCTATGTTCGTAATAGCTTCTAAGAGGTTGGGGTATATTTAGGAGTTGCTGATTTTCTAATAATTCCCCTCTTGGGAGGGGGTGGGTTGAAAATAATAATCGATTTTCCTAATCTCTTTTTAAAATCCCCTTTCTATAGATGGGGAAATTTAAAATTTTGTAATTCAAAATAATTTATAATTTTATTCAATAATAATCTAATTATGGAAACAAAAACAAACGATCAAAAAAACAATCAGGGAAATTCTCCGCGAAAATTTGGCGTTAAGCGGCTACCGCTGATTTTAGCCGGTGTTTTAGTTGCCGTTATAATTGCCGGCGGATTTTTTATTTATTGGAAAAATCTCAGCCAACAGCCACAACCTGAACGGTCAAAGCGTTCAGACATTATTCCGCCGGCTGTTCCCATAACGCCGGCGGGAAAAGTTTTATCGGGAAGATTTGCCATTTACGAAGAAACGCCGATTGACATTTCTCCGCGGATTCCAGCTTACAGCGTAGCTTCAGACCTAAGCAACATCATCAACAAAGACGATTTTGAGTTTTCGGAAGAAGCAAAAAAGCTTTTGATTAAAAACGCCTTTGTGGTTGTTCCCGCAAAAAAGAAAGAATTTTTCAGCGTTTACAATGACACAAAAATTTATGAAGAAAATCGTTATCATCACATTCCCAATTTTATTACCACTGATTCAATGCTTCATAACTATCATCTCGCCTTTGACCATTTGTTAAGAGTACTGGAGAAAGAAGAGCTATTTCGGGAACTAACGAATTTAAGCTATGAAATGCTAAAAGTTTCCCGAGATCAGTATGAAGAATCAAAAGGCACTGAATGGGAAAACGCCGCCAAAAGAAACCTTGCCTTTTTTATGGTAGCCGATAAAATTCTTTATCCCGAGGCGGAGATTCCCGAGGACATTAAGGAAGAAGTGGAGCGGGAGTTGAGTTTGATTGAAACACATGAGGGAATTAATTCTTCTCCGGTGATGAATATGGGATATGATTTGTCTGAAGGAATTTGGATTGAAACTCCCCAAGGGCTTCAATCGCTGGAAGCTTTCAAGGAAGATTATTCCCAATATGTTCCACGGGGGCATTACACTAAAGACGAGGATTTAAAAAAATATTTCAAGGCGATGATGTGGTATGGGCGGATAACTTTTCGGCTGAAAAGCCCTGAGGAAACTCGATCAGCCGTTTTAATTACCTTAGCCCTCAAAGAGTCGGCTGACAGGTATAATTCTTGGGATAAAATATATGAGCCGACCGTTTTCTTTGTGGGAAAAAGCGACGACATTTCTTTTTATGATTATTATGATCTCCTGAAAGAAGTTTACGGCGCGGAGGATCTCAACCTGTCTCTGGTTGCCGCCAACCAAAAAAAGTTTGATTTATTTTTGGAAAAAGCCAAAAAACTTTCTCCGCCTCAAATTAATTCCATTCCCATTTTTGATCCGGCGTTTCAGCCGGACAGGGAAGAGGAAATCAAAGGATTTCGTTTTATGGGCCAGCGGTTTACCATTGACGCGGCTATTTTTCAACGGCTGATGTATCGGGAAGTGGGCGACAAAGAACATACCTGCGAAGACGGAATGCTTAAATGGCCAATGTGCCCCGACTCCCGATGCCTGCCTAAAGCGTTGGATATTCCGGCGGCGATGGGTTCCGATGAAGCTCTTGCTATTTTAGAAAACCGGGGCGAGCTGGATTACGCTTGCTATCCGGAGAATATGGCTAAAATGAGAAAGCACATTGCTTCTCTGGATGTTTCCACTTGGACTCAAAATCTTTACTGGGGCTGGCTTTATTCTCTTCTGCCGCTGGGCAGGGAAAAAGTGGACGGCTATCCTACTTTTATGAAAAACTTGGCCTGGGTTCGCAAGGAACTAAATACCTATTTGGGTAGTTGGACGGAGTTAAAACGCGATACGATTTTATACGCCAAACAGCCAATGGCGGAAATGGGCGGTGGTCCCAACGAAGAAGAACAGGTTGACGATCGGGGTTATGTTGAACCCAATCCTTATGTTTACGCGCGGCTGGCTTCTCTCATAAAGATGACTAGAGAAGGCTTGCAGGCGAGAGAATTGCTTTCTGAAGAAAATGAAAATCTTCTTGATAGGCTGGAAACCTTAGCCCTTGCCCTTAAAACTATTTCCGAAAAAGAATTAAATGATATTTTGCTGACTGACGAGGAATACGATCTAATTAGAACTTACGGCGGTTCTCTGGAGCATATTTGGCTGGAAACCCTTAGAGACAGAGGGATTGTTTCGAGCAATCAGCTATCTGAAGAGCCGGCGCCAATCGTGGCCGATGTGGCGACTGACCCTAACGGAGTTTGTTTGGAAGAAGCGACCGGCGACATTTTTGAAATTTACGCGGTGGTTCCTGTGGAAGGGATATTAAGAATTGCCAAAGGAGGCGTTTATTCCCATTATGAATTCGCGTGGCCCATCGCCGATCGTTTAACCGACGAAGCTTGGCGGGAGATGCTAAGAAAAAAAGGAGAAGGCTTCCCTGATTTAGCGGAATGGACAAAATCGTTTATCGCTCAGTAAAAATAAATGAACGAGACCTTGCTATTAAAATTATTTATCGGGGTGGCGGTTGTTTTGACAGCCGTCGCTCTGGGTATTTTTTTCCAGATTAATACGGCCTTGATCGCTGAATCGCCGTTAGAAAAACCGATTTTATCTGAAAAGTTAGAAGCGGATAATTCTGCTTTTTTGGCTGATAATTTTTTAGCTAAGAAAAAAGAGCCGCCGACTATAACATTGGCGGTGGTGGGAGACATTATGCTTTCGCGAATGGTTGCCCAAAAAATGAAAACATATCAGGATTACAAATATCCATTTCTTGAAACCGCCGGCTTGACGCGAGAGGCCGATATTGCTTTTGGAAATTTGGAGTGCCCTATCGCCCGGGGAAGAACTATCGGATCTACGGAAATAGTTTTTCGGGCTGATCCCGAAAGTATAGAAGGTTTGAAATACGCCGGTTTTGATATTTTATCTTTGGCCAATAATCACAGTTTCAATTTTGGCGTTCAGGGATTAAAAGATACTTTTCAATATCTGGATGAATCGGGCATTGCTTATTTAGGAGCGGGACAAAATAAAAAAGAAGCTTGCGCTCCTAAAATATTGGAGGTTAAAGGAATTAAGGTGGCATTTTTGGCTTACGCCGACAACGCTTTTACGCCGTCTTATTCTCAAGCGAAAGATGATCAAGCGGGAATAGCTTTTATGAAAATTCCCGAAATGGAAAAAGAGGTGGCCAAAGCCAAGTCCAAAGCTGATTTGGCAATAGTTTCTATGCACTCCGGAACGGAATATGCTTCCCAACCCAACGGCAAGCAAGTCGCTTTTGCCCGCGCGGCTATTGACGCCGGAGCGGACTTGATTATCGGACACCATCCTCATACGGTTCAAAAATTGGAAAAATATAAAGAGAAATACATATTTTACAGTTTGGGAAATTTTGTTTTTGATCAAATGTGGTCAAGGGAAACTAAAGAGGGATTGGCGGTTAAATTAACTTTAAGCAAAGATGGGGTGAGGGAAATAGAACTCGTTCCTGTTTTAACAGAAGATTACAGCCAACCGAGAATTCTGGGCATGATGGAGGCTCAAAATATTTTTAAAAAGTTGGATATTTCTGATGTCCCTTTCCAAAGAAAAGAAATTTTTTATTGGAATGGCGGCAATTATCAAAAAGATGATCAAGGACGTCTTGTTCTGACTTTGACCGACCGGAACGAAAAATTTGTCTGGCGTGAAGCGGATTTGGATGGCGATGGCGAAGTTGAAAAAATAATTTTAAGTGAAGGGAAAATTCAGGTATTTAAAAACGATGAAATTATTTGGCAAAGCGATCCCGCCTGGCAGGTTGATAATTTAATTTTGGCGGATCTAAATTGTGACGGGAAAACAGAAATTAATATGTCGCTTTGGAAAAAAGGAAGTTACGGAGATGATCTGCCTTTCTGGCTTGAGAAAAATACCGAAGAGCGGGGCAGCCACCTTTTTATTTATGGCTGGAGAAAGGGGAAAATAAGACCGTTTTGGTGTTCTTCGACCTTAGAAACGCCGATCAAAGAAATGGCGGCGGGAGACATTGACGGCGACGGCAAACTGGAATTGGCAATTTTGGAAGGCGATTATGATAATCCAAAAAATGATTGGGCGGAACGGCTAGCCGTTTGGTCTTGGAACGGCTGGGGATTTTTCAATGATTATCGGAGCGAAAAAGGACAATACGCAAATTTGCTTCTTGAAGACGCCAACAATGACGGCGTCTGCGATATTGCTCTGCTTTGTGGAGATGATAAATAAAATAAAAAGTTTTAGGTTTTAGGTTTTAGGTTTAGGACTTCCTTATCTTTACTTGTCATCCCGAGCGACCCCGTATCAAAGCACGGGGCAGGCTTTAGGAGTCGAAGGATCTGTCGGTAAGTAAAGCGTATATTTTATAATGTCTTTATTAGAAATAAGCGCTTTATGCTTACAGATTTCTCCACTCCGTTCCCTCTTCGGCTATCGCCTCAGGGTCACTCCGGTCGGAATGACAAAAAGTAAGAAAGTCCTTAAATAAAAAATCTCAATTTTATGCCCAAAAAAATCCTCAAACAATATTTCGGCTATGACGAGTTTCGCCCTTTTCAGGAAGAGGCGATCGAACATATCTTAAAGAAAAAAGATATTTTAGTTGTGCTTCCGACGGGCGGCGGAAAGTCGCTCATTTACCAAATTCCGGCGGTGACGCAAGACGGCATCGTTTTGGTTTTCTCGCCGCTCATTTCACTGATGAAAGATCAGGTGGACGAATTGAATAAGATCGGCATTCCGGCCGCTTATCTCAATTCCACGCTTTCATCGGAAGAAAAAAATAAAACTTATCAGAAAATTAAAGATCAAGAGATTAAAATTTTATACATCGCTCCCGAGCGTTTTTTTATCGGGCAATTTCAGGAATTTTTAAAAACATTAAAAATCTCTTTGATCGCGATTGACGAAGCGCACTGCATCTCCGAATGGGGACACGATTTCCGCCCGGAATATCGCAAACTTTCCGCTTTAAAATCGCTTTTTCCAAAAGTTCCTATCGCCGCCCTGACCGCGACCGCGACCAAGCAGGTGCAAAAAGATATCATCAAACAGCTCAACGCCGACGAAATAATCCCGCTGATCGGCAGTTTTGAAAGAGAAAATCTTTTTCTTTATGTCCATAAAAAACAAGACTTGATGGAACAGATCATTAACGTTCTTGAAAAACAAAAGAACGAGTCGGGTATTATTTACTGCGCCACCAGAAAAAAAGTGGGGTCCATCTCGCGGATTTTAAATGAAGCGGGCTATCAAAATCTGCCTTACCACGCCGGAATGAACAGCGAACTGCGGACCATAAACCAGAACGCTTTTTCAAAAGAAAATGTAAATTTAATGGTCGCGACGGTCGCTTTCGGAATGGGAATAAATAAGTCCAACATTCGTTTTGTCATCCACGCCAATCTGCCAAAATCAATTGAAGCATATTATCAGGAGATCGGACGCGCCGGCCGGGACGGACTGCCTTCTGATTGTTATTTATTTTATTCCGGCGGCGATATCGCCACTCAGGAATATTTGATCGCCCAATCGCAAGATAAAACTTATCAGGAGCTATCATTCCAAAAGCTCGCGGAAATGGAACGGTTTGCCCGCGATCTGGAGTGCCGCCACAAATATATTCTAAGCTATTTCGGTGAAAAAAGAGATGGTTATCGCTGTCAAAAAAAATGCGACATTTGTTTATCTTGCGATATCAAAAAACAAGACATTACCGTAGAAACGCAGAAAATTTTATCTTGCGTTTTCCGCGTCCCTTATCCGGTCGGCGTTTCGTCGATCGCCCAAATATTATCCGGCTCGACCTCGGAAAAAGCGGCAAGATTTCGATCGCTGTCCACTTTCGGAATTATGAAAGAAAAAACGCAGGACGAAATTAAAGATTTAATTGATGTGTTAATTGACAAGAAATTTATCAAACGGGAGGCGGGAAAATATCCGACTTTAACTTTAAACAAAAAATCCCAAGAGGTGTTTTCAAACAAACAAAAAGTGATCATCAAAACAAGAGAGGTCCGAGAAGTTGAACGGGGGTTAAATTACGAAACGGAGCTGTTTGAATTCTTTAAAGAGTGGCGAAAGAAGGCGGCGGAGAAAGAAGGCGTTTCGCCTTATGTTATTTTTTCGGACAAAATCCTGGTTGATCTCTCCGCTTATTTGCCTTTATCGCCGGACGATCTGAGAAAAATTCCCGGCATCGGCGAAAAGAATTTTGAACGCTACGGAAAATTTCTTTTGGCAGCAATAAATAAATATTGCCAAAGCAAGAAAATTTCTTCGCGAATGGAAGCATTGGAAAGAAGAAAGGCGAGAACCCGCCGAAGCGGATTCAAGTCCGATTCCGACACTCTTTCAGAAACTCACGCTTTATACAAAAATGGCTTAAATATTGAAGAGATCGCCAAAAAACGCGGCATGGCGATCAGCACCATCACCTCTCACATCGGCGAACTTTTTATTAAAAAACGCATCCCGCTCGCCGATCTAAATAAATTTGTTCCCCCCGATCGCGTCAAGATCATAAAAAACGCTTTCACCGAAATCGGCTCCACCGAAGCCCTCCGCCCGATAAAAGATCTGCTATCCGACGATTTTTCCTACGAAGAGATTCGGCTGGTCAGAGCGGCGATGGTGGCGGAGAAAAATTGAGATTTTAATTTGATAAGATTTTGAAAAGAAATATTTTTATAACTTATAATGTTCTTATTTTTTTGTCATTCCGACTGGAGCGAATGAGGTACGAATGAGCGAAATGGAGGAATCCCTCTAAGACGGGATAATCTAAATATTATCTTGATGCGATTAAAAGAGATCCCTCGACTCCTATCGTCGCTCGGGATGACAAAGGGATTGTTTGAGTTATCTGTCTCTTTGCGCGGGAACTGTTTTATAAATAGTTCCTAATATTTCCCAAGCAAAGAATACTTATGACACTTAAAAACAAAAGAAGTGAACTATAAACTCATTCCCTCTAAATTTATTTTTTTGATTTTATGCCTTTATTGTGGTATTTTACAGTTAGTGGGTCAATTTTTAGAATATGATTAAAATGAAAATGAAAAAGGAAATAATTTTTTTTGATGGTGACGGCACTCTTTGGTATCCCCAAAAAACAAAATATCAAGAAAAACCACATTGGATATATTCACTTCATAGTAAAGATACACGCATTCAGTGTAAACATTTGATGATGATACCGACCGTTCTATCTACTCTGGAAAAATTAAAGAAGATGGGAATTATTACCATATTGCTCTCGACACATCCACACCCCCCAGAAGAAGCTGATTCTATAATTAATCATAAAGCTACATATTTTAAATTGAATGATTTGTTTGATGAGATACATGCAACAAGAGAGTATCATAGTTCAAAGGGAGAATTTATTGTTAAAATCCTGAAAGAACGCGGCATTCCAAAGAATAAAGCCTTGATGATTGGAGATAATTATCGTTGGGATTATAAACCGGCAAGAGATGTTGGTGTGGATGCTTTATTGATTGAATCAGAATATATGAAGAAAGATAATCAGGGCAAAAGAATAAAAAGAATCATCAAAAAATTATCTGATATTTTTAATCATATTTAAAAAATGTTCAAGAGAACATTACACTTTCACTCGTTTACTTTACGAGTTCCATCCATCCTCACCGATTCCATAGTCTCGTTAGGACCATGAAACCTTAATACAGGATTAACGAGATTTGAAGTTACTTAATAAATAGGCTCTGCTGATTTTCTCATTATTCCCCTCTCGGGAGGGGAATAATCGGTAAAAATCAGCAGCCCTTACTTATATGAGAATTACAAAAACACAAATTGTAAAAATTTGCAAAAAGCTAAAACAAGATTTTATCAGCTACTCTTTTTTATCCAGAGGCGCTCACAATGAAAGTTTTATAATTAAAACAAAACAAAACAAATTGGTGCTACGAATAGAAAATAATCTACAGTATAAGAATTTAAAGAAGGAATACGATTTTTTGAGAAGAACCAATGGGCGATTGGGTCCAAAAGTTTTTCTTTTTGATGGATCAAAATTAATAATTCCAAGAGATTTTATTATTGAAGAATTTTTAATCGGCAGGCATCCGACTAAAACTACGGACGACTTGATAATTGCTATGGCAAAGTGGCTTAATAAATTACATAAAATTAAAAGCAATGATATTCCAGCCTTTGCCAAACCAAAATCAGGAGATTATTATTCGCTCGTAAAATCTTTTGAGTGCCAAGGATTGAATTTATATAAAAAATTCAAAAAAAATTTGGATCGTGATTTATTAAGCCGGCTGGATAAAATATATAATGAAACCGAGACAATCGTGAAAAATAACGAAAAATTATTTTTCAAACAAAAATCTTTTCCCTTAAATCACGGCGATTTTTACAAAGATAATATATTTTATGATCAGAACGAAATTAAACTTATTGACTGGGAATTCGTTAAATATGATCTAAAAGAATGGGATTTAGTTTCATTTATTTATTTTTTTCGTTTGGACAAGAAGGAAATAAAACTGTTTCTTGAAACTTATAAATACAGAGAATCCGCATTGTCTAAAAAGAAATTAAATCTTATATTATTATTGCATACGCTTTGGATGATTAGCTGGTGGGTTGAACGACTTAGCTTAGCGCGTAAAAATAAAATAGATAAAAACGCGCATTATTCCAGTAAAGAAGAAAATTTAAGAGAAATTAGTAAAAATCTGCCTACAGCTGAAAAATTAATTAGAATGTTTTATGATAGAGAAAACTAATTTTTATTTTAATTTTATGGAAAAAGAACCAACACAATATTTTGACGGCGAGCAAGCGGAAAATTTTGAAAAAGATATTCCAAATCTGAAGGATTCTATGGAGCGTCAAAGGGAAAAACAAGGGGAGGCGTTTGGGAGAAATGTTGAAGTGCGCGCCATATTTCTGCGTCATGCCGAAAAAAAATTTCCTCGTTCTGAAAATGAAGTCTCTCTAAGCGTGAATGGCATAAAGAAAAGTGAGGAACTTGGTAAGAAACTGAATGAAAAAAATCGTATAGAAGGTGAATACAGTGATACTGCAAGAACTAAAAAGACAACAGAAGAAATAGTAAATAATTCGCCAACGGAAAATAAATTAAAATTGAAAGAAAGAGACGAATTAGCTTTTCACTGTTCCGACAATTTTATGGACGAAACTACAAAACATGTAGAAAAGATTCTCGGAGAGTCCTACGAGAGCTTAACGGAAGATGAAAAGAAAGAAACCGAAATTAGAGCAACAACACATGGAGTTGATTATTACTTAAATTTTAAAGACGAAAGGCCGGATGAAGAAACTTATTCTCCTGTGGAAACCGCGGCTACAGTTGCTCAAAGGTTGGACACCGCGATAAGAAAAGCTGACAGGTTGCATTCTGGTTCAAAAATTGATTCTGTTTTTATTTCGCATGATTATGTTGTTGCCGCTTTTTTAAAAGAAATAATGATACGAGAAACAGAAGATGGAGAAAAAATAAGAGGATTTATTTCACTTGACGAAATGGGCGGTCCAATTAAATTTTTGGAAGGACTTGAGATTATAACAAAAACCGATAATGACGGTAAAAAATCTATTGATTTACTTTTCCGCGGACAAAAATACGAATTGGATATAAAGCGGTTTAAGGAATTGTTGAGAATAGCTTCAAAATTGGAGCAAAAAGCAGAAAAGAATAAGTAAAAGGTTTAAAACAGGAGCATTGAACCAATAATCAAAACCACTTATGAAAATATCTCTTTCTAATTTCAAATCAAAAATAGACCCTGTCATCGTTGAGCGAGAAGATGGTTATTTTTATCAGGGGCTGGCACGGGAGCTGGGAAAAAATTTGCGAGGGACGATGGTCAGTTATAGTGAAAGGAAGCGAGGATTACAATATTAAAGTTAAAATTGAAAATGACGAAATAATTAAATCGGCGCGCGACTGTGTCTTATGATTTTATAGAAACATAAGCGCGATTGCCACGCTTTTTTATTTGCGTAATTGGTGAAGTTTGATAGAATGAAAGCAGTTTATAAAAGATTTTGCAGTTTGAGATAATTGAAAAAATATGGAGAAGATCATTATTGTTGATGATAAAGATAACATAATAGGAATTAAAGAGAGGGAGTCTATAACGAAGAAGAACATTTATAGGGTCTCTGTTTTGTGGGTTACGAATAGCAAGGAAGAGATTTTGCTTGCGAGAAGATCTTTGAATAAAACCCATAGCCCCGGCAAGTGGGGTCCCGCGGTTGCCGGAACCGTTGAAGAGAGTGAGACTTATGATTCAAATATAATCAAAGAAACAGAAGAAGAGATCGGTCTTAAAAATATAAAACCGCGGAAAGGATTGAAAATAAAAATGGCGACTAAATATAATTATTTTTGCCAGTGGTATTTTATTAAGATTGACAAAAATTTGGATGAATTTAAACTTCAAGAAAGCGAGGTTGAGGAAATTAAATGGTTTACAAGAGAAGAATTATTGCGTAAAATAAAGGAAGATCAAGATGAATTTATACAGTCAGTGAGGCGCGGGATAGAAATGCTATAATGTAATTGATTATAATCTATAAAACAATTTTTTATGAATGTTAAAAAAATAGAAGGTAACATTTGGAAATCGTATGTATTTCAAATGCTACGCGGTTTATTTTTTTCCGTTCCGGTGATGGTTCTTTTTTGGCAGGATAACGGATTAAGTTTGACGGAGATAATGATCTTACAATCTTTATTTTCCATAGCCATTGTTTTGCTTGAAGTTCCAACGGGATATTTCGCGGATGTTTTTGGAAGAAAAAAATCTTTAATATATGCCAGTCTCTTTTCTTTTTTTGGTTTTGTGATCTATAGTCTGGGCTATAACTTTTATCAATTTTTAGCAGCCGAGATTTTGCTGGCTTTTGCGTGTTCTTTTATGTCTGGAGCTGATTCAGCTCTGCTCTATGATACTTTAAAAGATCTGAAAAAGGAAAATCTTTACAAAAAAATATGGGGAAATATTTTATCCTATGGGTTTGCTTCAATTGCTTTTGCGAGCGTTATAGGGGGTTTTGTCGGTAAAATAAATTTAAGATGGACGATATATTTAACGGTTCCTTTTATGGCCATGCTTATACCTCTGGCTTTTTCATTAAAAGAACCAAAAAGACATAAGACCATATTTAAGAAAGGCTATATACTGGAATTATTTAAAACGATTAAATACGCTATCATCAAAAACAAAAAATTGAAATGGCTTGTTGTATATTCCGGCGTTTTACTTGGCTTCAATAGCGCGGCCATTTGGCTTTATCAGCCATACTTTAAAATTTCCGGACTGGATATCGTTTATTTTGGAATCGTATTTGCTTTTTTTAATATTGTAGCCGCGATAAGTTCAAAATACGCCCACAAGATAGAAGGTGTTATAGGACAAAAATCTTCTCTTGTATCTCTTGTTTTAATAACCGGAATAAGCTATCTTTTGATGAGTAATTTTATTTATATTTTTAGTTTTTCTTTCGCTTTTTTACAGCAATTTGTCAGAGGTTTCTCAAAACCGATTATAGAGGATTACATAAACAAACTAACCAGCTCGGAAATAAGGGCAACGGTTCTATCTGTTCAAAATATGTCTTATAAATTCTTTTACGCCGCCATAATTCCGATCATTGGCTGGATCGCCGATGTTTATAATTTGGTTCAGGCCCTGGCAATTCTTGGGATAACAACTTTGATAATCGGCATATTTTCAATTTTAATGTTGAGAAAAGTAAAGGTTATATAAATTTTTATAAAATAATATAAAATTTTATTATAATAAACCCTCGTTGGTTCCATAGTCCCGCAGGGCTGTGGAACCCGAATGCAAAATTATATTTAAATAAGTTTTGCAATTAGGTTCCACAGGACTATCGCCACCATGGAACCAATACATATTTTTATAAATTTAACACCAAAACTATGCCGCCACTTCGCATTCACAACGAAAACGAAAATCTAACTCATTTTCTAACTATTACAATAATTGAATGGATAGATGTATTTACAAAACCGCAATATTTTCAAATAATTATTGATAGTTTAAAATATTGTCGGGAAAATAAAGGACTGTTATTGTACGAATTTGTAATAATGACAAATCATCTTCATTTAATTGCCAGCGCTAAAGAAGAGTATAAACTATCACAAATAATCAGCGATTTTAAAAAACATACCACAAGAGAAATTTTAAAAGAATTGGAAAAAGACAATAGAAGATATATTTTAAACCTTATTAAAAACAGTTTTGCCAAAAAGAAAGATTATCAAAATCAAATTTGGCAGAGAGATAATTATCCTGAGCTAATAACCAGCGAAAAGTTTCTGCTTCAAAAAACAAATTACGCTTATGGCAATCCTGTTAAAAAAGGATGCGTCGCTAAGCCAGAAGACTGGCTTTATTCGTCGGCGAGAAATAGAATCTTGAATGATAATAGTATTATAGAATTGGATAGTCCGTGGAAATAATATTAGTTTGCATTAGGGTTCCACAGCCCTGCGGGACTATGGAACCAACAATGGTAAATTTTTTACAAAATAATATAAAATCTTATTATTATAATTTTTTAATATGGAAACAAGACTTATAGAATTTGAAAATAATAGACATGATATTTTGAGAGGCGTGTATACTTCCTCTGAAAATAATATTTCCAAGAATTGCGTGATATGCTTGTCTGGTTTTGAAAGAAACGCTACGACAGAAAAGAAATTTAAAAAAATAGCTGATGAAATATCAAAAGGTTCAACCGCTGTTTTAAGATTGGATTTTACCGGTTGCGGTTTGTCTGACGGAGATTTTAGAAACACTACTCTGAATAGCCTAACAGCGGACTTTCAAAGCTCAATAAAATATTTAGAAGAAAAAGGCATTAAAAAATTTAGCGTTGTGGCGCATAGTTTAGGGTGTTTGGTCGTGGCTAACTGTATAGAACAAGTGAATAATAAAATTGAAAAAATAGTTCTTTTGTCGCCAGCCTTGAACCAAAAAGATCTATTAAAATATTGGTTTGTCGTGAGCAAGATAAAAAAAGAAGGAAAAGATATTAAAATTACTTGGCGTAATTATGAGCAATATTTAGATGAGAATGAATTTTTAAAGGATTGCCGGAAAACCGACAAGACAACAAAAGCAAATTTTATTGATCCGGATTATTTTTTGCAATGCCAGGATATGGATTTGTCAGATAATTTTAAATTATTTTTAGATAGAATTTTATATGTTCATGGAGATAAAGATATTGCGATTCCTCTTGAAAGCGTCAGCATTGATTTTTTAAATAAAATTATTGTAAAAAACGGCGATCATGATCTGGAAAAACCGAATCAAATAAAGCAATGGTTGGATAAAGTTGTTGGTTTTTTGAAATAATTATGCCTAACTTTTGGAAAAAAATAAATAAGCCGATTTTGGCGCTGGCGCCGATGGCGGGGTATACGAATTCTCCGTTTCGGCAGATTTGCAAGGCTTATGGAGCTGATGTTGTATATTCTGAAATGGCAAACGCGACAGCGTTAAGTTTTGGCGGCAAAAAAACTTTGGAATTGCTTGAGTTTAATAAAACTGAAAAGTTTTATGTCGTCCAGCTTTTTGGCAATGATCCGAAATATTTCAAAAAGGCCGCTCAAGTTGTCAGCGCGAAAATAAAACCGGACGGGATTGACATCAATATGGGCTGTCCGGTTAAAAAAGTTTTTTCCAATGGCGGGGGCGCGGCTTTAATGCTGGACACAGAAAAAGCGAGAGAAATTATAAAAGAAACTTTAAAAGGAACAAAGCTTCCTGTTTCTATAAAAATCAGATCTAAAGTTGGAAAAACTACCGCTTATAAATTCATAAAGAAAATAAAAGATTTAAAAATATCCGCGATTATGGTTCACGGACGCAGTATGAAACAGGGATTCTCCGGAGAAATAGATTATTTGCAGATTAAAAAAGTAAAGTCTCTGTATGAAAGAGCGGTTGAAGAAAAAAAGGAGTCCGACTCCTTTTTTTCTTCAACCGTTCCTACCATTTTGGCAAACGGAGGCATAGATACACCGGAGGACGCGGGAAAAATGATCGAAAAAACAGGCGCTAACGGAATCGGGATCGCCCGAGGCGCGCTCAAAAAGCCGTGGTTATTTTTTCAAACAAAACAATATCTGGAAACAGGCGAATACAAAGAATTTAGCTTGGAAGACACAAAAAAAGCCGCGCTTAGGCACGCAAGGATGTCGTATCAAGACAAAGGAAAGCACAGCGTTTTGGAAATGAGAAAATATTTGCTCTGGTATTTTAGGGGGTTTGAAGGAGCAAAAGATGTCAGAAAAGATTTAGTAAAAGTTGAGAGTTTGCGGGATATAAAGAATGTTTTAAAAGGGATTAAGAAATAACATCCAAAAATAATTTTCAGACATTCCGAAAATAACATCCTAGAAATTGTCATCCTGAACTTGTTTCAGGATGACAATTTGGTTCTGGCATTTCGTAATTTTATGTACTTTGAACTACGAAACTCTTCCCCTTAGATAAAGGGAGACTGGGAGAGATTAGAAAAATTAACTATTATTTCTAACCACCCCTAACCCCTTCCTGAAATAAAACTTGTGCTGAATTTATTTCAGTATTCAGGGCAGGCTCTTGTCTGAGGAGGGGAATAAATTGTATTTCGTATTTTAAGGTAATTAAGTAGTCTTATAAAATTTAAAAACGAGCTGTGGATAACTTTAAACTTCTTTTTTCCAAACACTCAAATCTGGCTTAAACAAGCCATTATTTAAAAGGGTTGACATGGTTTTAAAAGTAGAGTAAACTAAGGTTAATAAGATGAGTGGAAGGATTGTAAAGGGTGTTGGG
>DAOVOJ010000013.1 GCA_030629775.1 Candidatus Moraniibacteriota bacterium | reverse complement strand
GTTGTCCCGCTATCCAGCCATTTTGACCAAACCAAGCCGGTACTGTCGTCTTTTTTGTCCGCGTTAGTTGAATCGCCAGTTTCGCAATAATTGTTTCCTGCGTCACAAGTTGTCCAAGTTCCGGTATAGCTATCGCCTGGCATAGTTCCATTGTTATTATAATCATCCACTCCTCCTTTGGCTTGAGTATAAAAAGCAGAATCAGCGACATTCGCGCCAGCAGAACCGTTATACAAATTTGCCAAAAGCGTGCCAGCTGTCCCGCAAACAGTGTTACCGACTCCGATAGCTGGAGCGGTAACGGTTAAAGTCCCCGTAGAATTATTTGAAGTGTCAGTTGAACAAACATTAGAAAGTGTTGGGAAATCTAGCGTCGCGGTTTGCCTTGTTCCGTTTGGTTTCCACCATTCAACCGCTCCGTTTGATGAAGTAATGTTCCCGGCGCTTGCCGCCAAATCAGTGGTAGCGTCAGCGTTAGGCAAAAGATACAAATCAGAAGGATATTCACCAACTGAACTAACATCAAAAGTTATCCCGCTTTTTACTGTCCCGATAAAAAGATTGGAAGCGTCGTAAGTTCCCGTTCTCGCCACCCCGTCAACCCAGGCGATCTTTCCCGAAAGAATATCGCTTGTCGCCGCGTCTCCGGAATTGGTCATACACCAGCGATCAGACCCTGTACCGGCGCCGTCGTAAGCATCGGTTATTATATTTCCAGCTCCGTCAAAAGTGGCGGTGTTGCAGGCGAGATTTAATGTCCCGGAATCTAAATTCCAGTCGGCGGTTAAGTGAGCCGTTTTGCCGTTGAAAAGATCGGCAACAGCGGCAGTTCCTCCGTCCGGCGTGAGCGTTCCATCCACACCTAAATAAGTAGTTCCCAGTTTCACCGTGTCGGCAACAATAGTCGGGATCTTATCGTAAATCTGCGTTAAAGTATAAAGCGTTCCTGCCGGAGACGCTCCAGGAGCAAAATCGTGATTTCCTTCTGTAGCAGTGGCGTTGGTATTCAGCCTGTTATAAATATCAGTAAGAGTATAACTCGTAGCCGCTGGAGACGATGTCGGTGTCAAAGAGCCAGCCTTGACTATGGTAAAAATAATTGCCACAGAAATTAAAACCGTCAGTCCTCCTTTAAATAATCTATGCTTGTTGTTTAATTTCATATTTTTGTTGTTAGAATTAAAAAAATTTTGAGTTAAGAATTATGCGTTTAAACTTGTCATCCTGAGCGAGGCACGAGTCGAAGGATCTGTAAAAGAATAAAATGTGTGTTTCAATATATCTTTACGAAACACAAATATACTGCCCTTACAGATTCTTCCACTCCGTTCCCTCTTCGGCTATCGCCGCAGGGTCACTTCGGTCAGAATGACAGTAAATGGGAAAGTTCTAGAACGCACCAAAAAACACCATCAAAAAATGGCGC
This sequence comes from Candidatus Moraniibacteriota bacterium, assembly GCA_030629775.1. Taxonomy (GTDB): domain Bacteria; phylum Patescibacteriota; class Minisyncoccia; order JAHIHE01; family DAOVOJ01; genus DAOVOJ01. The sequence goes on along the minus strand of DAOVOJ010000013.1, from coordinate 17,140 downwards.
TTATATAAAAAATTTTAGACAATTCAAAACCCAGCGAGCCGAACCTACTCTCTCTCTCTCTCTCTCTCGTATCAAACGCTTTAAAAATCTTCATAAATGTTTTGGATTATTGTTTGTTTATATTATAGCAAATTATTAAATTAAAACAATACCTCTCGCAAAAATCCACTTCTGTCCCATTATCATCAATTCAACGCTCCAAATAATCCTGTAAAATAATTCTCGCCGCTTCCTGATCTATAACTTTTTTTATGTCTTCGCTTTTCACGCCCGCCTTTCTTAAATTATCCTCGGCCATTTTGGAAGTAAAAACTTCGTTCATTTCCGTTATCGGTATGTCAATATTTTCGCTTAGTTCAGCGGAAAATTCTTTTATATTTTGGGTTTGCGCGCTTTCGCCCTTAAATCCGACCGGAATGCCGACAATTATTTTTTGAATATTTTTTTCTAAAATAATCTTTTTTATTTCTTCTATTGAACTTTTTAAAGATTTATTTTCAAGCGTCAAAATCGGCTCGCCAGCGTCTCGCTCTCATCAGAGATCGCCAAGCCAATTCTTTTTTTACCGTAATCAATGCTTAAAATTTTTGCCATAAGACAAAACTAGTCATTTACACAGCTCAACCTGTCATCCTGAGCGACGATAGGAGCCGAAGGATCTGTAAAAGAATAAAATGTGTGTTTCAATATATCTTTACAAAATACAAGCATACTGCCCTTACAGATTCTTCCACTTCATTCCCTCTTCGGCTATCGCCGCAGGGTCACTTCGGTCAGAATGACAAATAAACACACAGCTTTCAAAAATGTTAAAATAACTTTGTCAAAATCTCAAACCCATCATCCGTCACCGTCACCGTATGCTCAAAATGCGCTGAGTATTTTCCGTCAACCGTTTTAATCGTCCAGTTGTCTTTGTCTAATTTAATATAATGCGATCCGATATTCAACATCGGCTCAATGGCGATCACCATTCCAGAAATAAGTTTTGCTCCTTTGTCTCGTTGTTTAAAATTTGGAATGAACGGCTCTTCGTGAACCGCCCTACCTACTCCGTGCCCGCCAAGATCCCGCACCACCGAAAATCCATTTTCTTCGGCATATTTTTGGATCGCCGTCCCAATGTCGTTAATTCTATTTCCCGGTCTGACTTGAGCAATACCCATTTCTAAAGATTTTTTGGTAGCTTCCATTAACTTTTCCAACTCAGGATTAATTTTATCAACTGCCACGGTAATCGCCGCGTCGGTAAAAAGATTTTTATATTTTACTCCCAGGTCAATCCCGACGATATCTCCTTCTTTCAAAATCTTGCCGTAGGGAATGCCGTGAACAATTTCATCATTGATAGAAAAACAAAGAGCCGCCGGAAAAGGACAGCTACCTTTATGGGAAACATAATTTTTAAAAGACGGTTCTCCGCCGGCTTTTTTAATTTCCTTCTCCGCCAGCTCGTCCAAATAATCTCCCGAAATTCCGGGCTTAGCTTTGCTTTTTAGCAGTTCCAAAACTTCCGCCAAAATCTTCCCACCCTCCCTGAGAGCGTCTATTTCAAATTTTGATTTTATAGATATTTTATTTTTCATAAAAATTAAAAATGAATTACGAATCACGAGTTATGAATCACGAATAAAGATTTATAATTCGTGATTCGTGATTCTCAATTCGCTTTATAATCTCCCCAAAAACATTCTCCACGCTTTGCTCCCCATTAACCTCTATCAACATATTTTTTTCTTTGTAATATTTGATAACCGGACTTAAAAGTTCTTCATTCCATTCAAGGCGGTTTAAAATTTTCTCAGGCGTATCGTCTTCTCTCCTGTAAACTTCGCTCCCGCAAATCGGACACTTTTTATCTTCTTCGCTTATATCTTTTCCGACGATCAAAGGATGTCCATTTTCTTTGCATAATTTCCTGATAGAAAGCCGCCTCACAGATTCTTCTTTTGAGATCGCCACATAAAAAATATAATCAATTTTTCTGTTTAATGTAGGCAGTATATTTTCCCAATATTTAATTTCTTCCATTCTTCTGGGAGTGCCATCAAAAACTATCCCTTTATTTTTATCAAATTTACTAACCTTTTGATCAAGTACTTTTTTTAAAAGCTTCCACGGAACAAATTGTCCTTTTTTATTTATTATATCATCTATTTTCCTGCCGATTTCAGTATCCTGGTCCGCTATTTCCCTTAAAACACTTCCGGTTTCAAAAAGCTGAAGATTAAATTTCTCCGCCAACATCCTCGCCTGTGTCCCTTTCCCGGACCCCTGCGGCCCCATTATTATTATGTTTATGTTCTTCATTAGTTTTAATTTATCTGTGTTTATCTGTGACTTTAGTCTGTGTGCTATTTTTATTAACTTTCCGTCTCCTTCAAAATAATCTCCTTCACATTCTCCACCGCTTCATCTAATTTATTTTCATAATTAACGACTTCATAATCGTAAATATCTTTGTGTTTCAGCCATTCTTTGGTGTAGTCCATCCTTTCCCGAACAAATTCTTCGCTCGCCCCGCGTTTTAAAATTCTTTGTCTTAATATTTCCAACGACGGCACTGTAATTAAAATAGAAACAACTTCGGGCATCAATTTTTTTATTGTCATCACACCCTTATATTCAATTTTCCAAATTCCAATTCTGCCGCTGTTAACAACTCTTTTAATTTCTTTTTTTGTGACACCGTAAAATTGGTCATTATATTCCCGCGCGTATTCAAAAAACCTATCTTCTATAATTCCTTTTTGAAATTCTTCTTTGGAAATAAAGTAATAAGCGTCAGGATTACCGTCTACTTCGCCATCGCGTTTTTCTCGCGTAGAGGTGGTAACAACTTTTTCTATCGGCAAAAATTTTTTTAATCCCTGAATAATGCTATCCTCCCCCGCCCCCGACGGTCCGGAAATTATAAAGAGTTTGCTTTTATTTTTCATAATATTCTTTTTTAAAACAACAGCCCGAAATAAATTTCAGGCCATCAGTAAAAATCCCCCTAACCCCCTTTTACAAAAGGGGAAATTTTACAATTCATCATAATCTCTCATCGTCAATTGGGAATTAATTTGCCGGACGGTGTCAAGAACAACCCCAACAACGATTAGAATTGCCGCGCCGCCGAGAACCAGAGTTGGAATATTCATTAACGCCTGGCCAATAAAAGGAAGAACGGCGATCAGCCCCAAAAAGACCGCTCCCACCAAAGTGATTCTATTCATCACATTAAAAAGAAAATCCGCTGTTTGGCGGCCCGGCCTGATGCCCGGAACAAACCCGCCATTTTTCTGCAGATTTTCTGAAACATTTTTAGGATCAAAAACAATCGCCGTGTAAAAATAAGTGAAAAGGACCACCATAGTAAAATATAAAGCGCCGTAGAAAAGCTGGTTGGCGAAAAGATCCCGAACCATTACCGCTCCTCCGGCAATCCAAGTATTTTTAGCATGGACTAGAAAACTGGCGACAATTCCCGGAAAAAGCATAATTGACATCGCAAAAATAATTGGGATCATTCCCGCTGAATTAACCCGCAACGGCAGATAGGTGGAAACCCCGCCGTACATTTTACTTCCCCGCACCCGGCGAGCATAAGAAACCGGAATATTTCTCTGCGCTTCGGTAACCAGAACAATGCCAAGCACCACTACAACCGACAAAACCAAAAAGCTAACAATGGTCGGCAGTTGATCGGCGGTAAAAGTTGAAAGAGTTTGTTGAACAGACATTGGGAAGCCGGCGACAATGCCGGCAAAAATAATCAGCGAAATTCCGTTGCCGATTTTCTTCTCGGAAATCAGTTCGCCCAGCCACATTAAAAATACCGTTCCGGTAGTAATAATGGTGATATTGGTTATCAGAGTAAAAGTGTCCATCGCCTCAATTACCCCTTGATTTTTCAACAAAGTTATCATCCCGAAGCCCTGCAGCGCCGCCAAGGGAACAGTCGCCATCCTGGTATACTGGTTAAATTTTTGCCGCCCCGCTTCGCCCGCTTCTTGATACATTTCCTTAATTTGAGGAAAAATCATTGTCAGAAGCTGCATAATAATAGAAGCGGTAATATAGGGACCGATGCCCAGCATCACGATGGAAAAATTCTCCATCCCGCCACCGGTAAACATACTTAAAAGCCCCAGCAATTGGTTGCCGGCAAAAAATTCTTTTAAGCGCTCCAAGTCAATTCCCGGTATCGGAATATGCGCCAACGCCCGAAAAGCGACTAGCAACCCAGCTACATAAAGAATTTTATTTCTCAGCTGCTTGTCTTTGGAAATTCTAATGATTTTACTAAGTTTGATCATTTTTTTATTTTAAACAATTGTTCCGCCTGTATTTATAATTTTAATCATTAGTAATGTTTTACATATTTTTTACAGGTTAAAACCTGAACTCCGTTCCCTGACTTTCGACTTTACAGACTTTCTTGACTTTCAACTCTGATCTCTCCGCCCGCTTTTTTAATCTTCTCTTCCGCTGTTTTTGAAATCTGGCATCTTTCAATGACTAACTTTTTACTGATATCTCCCATACCTAAAATCTTCACGCCTCGTTTTACTCTGCTAAATATCTCTTTTTTAACTAAAGTCCTTGGATTAACAATCTCGCCGTCCTTGAACTTTTTATCAAGGTTGGTTAAATTAACCACTTCCAATTTATCGTAAATACTCTTAAATCCTTTTTTCTTAGGCAACTTTAAAAACGAGGATCTATTCCCCTGAAAAGACGGACCCTTTCCGCTTCCCGATCGGGCTTTCTGTCCTTTTACTCCCCGACCGCAATAAGTTCCCAGCTTTCCGCCCCGTCCCAGCCTTTTTCTTTTGGATTTATTACTGCTTGATTTTAAATCGTTTATTTGCATAATTCAAATTTAGTATTAAGTATCAAGTATTAAGTATTAAGCGCTTTAAAATGTCATTCCGGAAAATTTCGGAGTGGTAGCGGAGAAATTTATCCGGAATCCACTGCTACTGTTTGTCTTTTTTAACATTAAGAACTTACTTTTAAATAACGATTATTTTAGCAGTAGATTCCTGCCTACGCAGGAATGACATGACCCAATTTCTATTTTCCAGTTTCCAGTTTCTTTTCTTTTTTCTCATCACTTTTCTCGTCTTTCTCATCCTTCTCTTTCTTTTCTTCCAGCTTTTTCCTCTCAATCTCATCCTTTTTTATCTCCTTTACTTTCTTCTGCGCAAATTGTTTCAACGCTTTAATTGTTGATCGAGCATTGTTTAACTTATTGCTGCTTCCTAAAATCTTGCTCGTTACATCATGAATTCCCGCTAAACTCAAAACCGCTCGGACGGGACCACCGGCCGTAATTCCACTTCCCTTAGAAGCCGGTTTTAAAATAATTTTTGCGCTACCCAATTTTTCCGAAACCCGATAAGGAATTGAATTTTTGGAAACATCAACCTTGATCATATTTTTCTTGGCATCAATTACCGCTTTATCAGAAGCGACCTTAACATCTTTTCCTTTTCCCACTCCCACTCCCACTCGTCCTTTTTTGTCGCCGATAACCATCGTCGCCCGAAAACTAAACCGCTTTCCGCCTTTCATTACCCGCGCCACTCGCGCCACATCCAAAAGCTTCTGATCAAACTCAGGTTTTTCTCTCTTAGGCCTAAACCGGCTCTTTTTTGGTCCTTGTTGTTTTAACATTGTATTACAAATTATACCTAAATTAAAATTTTACAATAATTAATAAACTGTTTTTAGAAAAAAGAAATAAAAGAAATTTAAACTGTTATTATTATTTTTATTTCTTTTAGCTCTTTCTTAGCGTTGTCGTTGTCATTGGAATCAAAAATAGGTAACATTCCATTCCCAAACAAATCGAAAATAGTGCCATTCGATAAAGTTCTTAAGTTTGACTTCGTAATAAAAGCTTTTATTTCTACTTCTCCCATTATTTTTCACCTCCCTTTATTTTCTCTTACAGAAACTGAAGAAAGTTTCTTTCTTCTAAAAACATTTTATCAAAGAACAATAATTTAACTGTCATCCTGAATAATGTCATGCTAAATTTATTTCAGTATTATTTCAGGATCTGTCGTCTGTTATATTCAACTCCACCATAAATCAACATACAATCTAACACGCGACGGACCCTGAAACAAGTTCAGGATGACAATTTTACTAAACAATTGAATTAAAATTCCAATCCGCCTTTTCTCGCTCCGTCGGCGACCGCTTTAACACGACCGTGATATTTATAACCGCTGCGATCAAAGACTACTTTCTTAATGTTTACTTTACTTGCCTTTTCGGCAATCAATTTTCCAAGTAAAAACGCTGTTTCTAGCTTTGTTTTATCTTTTTCCTTAATCTCTTTTCCGCCAACACTAAATAAAGTTTTTCCATCAATATCATCAACCATCTGAATAAATAGATCTTTATTGCTCCTAAAAACCGAAAGCCGCGGAATATCTTTTGTTCCGTTAATTTTTGCTCTCACTTTTCTGTGTCTTTTCAACCGAGCTTCTCGTTTAATTTTCTGTAAATTTTTCATAAGTAAATTATAGTCCCTTCTTGGGAGAGGGTTGGGGGTGGGTTAAATAATTTTCTAACACACCCCTAACCCTTCTCAAAAGAGAACTTTTATTTTTAGCTTCCCGCTCCGGCTACTTTCTTCCCTTGTTTTCTTCTGACTTGTTCTCCAAGATATCTGATTCCTTTTCCCTTATACGGCTCTGGTTTTTTAAACGCCCTGATATTCGCCGCCGTCTGACCGACCAATTGCCTGTCTATTCCCGAAACGGTAATAATATTTTTTTCTACCTCAAATTTTATTCCCTTAGGACATTTGACTATTACCGGATGAGAAAAACCCAACGCCATATCCAGCGTATCGCCTTTTAAAGCGACCTTGTATCCCACTCCCTGAAGTTCTAATTTTTTTTCAAATCCCTTGGAAACTCCCTCAATCATATTCGCTATAAGCGCTCGCGTCAACCCCCAAAAAGCATAAAGGTCTTTTGAGTCTTTGACGGATTTCACTAAAATTTGATTGTCTTTTACTTCCACTTTTATCTCCGCGTTAAAAACGCTTTCCAATTCTCCTTTGGATCCCTTGACCTTTACTTTATTGTCTTTGTCAACCTCCACCGTCACTCCCGACGGTATCTCAATCGGTTTTTTTCCTATCTTACTCATAATATTTTATTTATAAACTTTATAAACTTTCGACTTTATAGACTTTACAAACTCTCCCTACCATACCTCGCATATTACTTCTCCTCCTAATTTATTTTTTCTTGCTTCGTCGTTTGTCATTAAGCCACTGGAGGTAGAAATTATCGCCATTCCGTAATTGTTTAAAACATAAGGAATCTTATCTTTATTAACATAAATTCGCTGTCCCGGCTTGCTAATTCTTTTAATTCCTTGAATGGCATACCGGTCTTCTATTTTTTTCAAACCTATTTTTAAATTAATTCTAAAACCTTTTTTTGACTGTGAAATATCTTTCACATAGCCTTCTTTTTTCAAAATATTTGCCAAGGCAAATTTAACCTTTGAAGAAGGCATTTCAACCTCAAAATGACCCGCCTGTTGCGCGTTTCTAATTCGAGTTAACATATCAGCAATTGGATCAGTCATAATAATATAATTAGTTAAAAGTTTATAAAGTCAAAAGTCTATAAAGTCTGTAAAGTCAAAGATAAAGAATTTTTAAATTTTCACTTTCGGCTTTATGGGCTTTATGGACTTTCGACTCTGTTTACCAGCTACTTTTCTTCACTCCGGGCAATTCCCCTACTCTTGCCAGCTCGCGAAAACAAATTCTGCATAAACCGAACTTCCGCATATAACCATGCTTCCGTCCGCAAATCCAACACCTGTTCACAATCCGAGAGGAGAACTTGGGCTTCTTTTTCGCTTTTACTATTAAACATAATTTGGCCATAGTTTTATATAATGTTATTTATTTATTCCCCTCTAGAGAGGACTTTCTTTATTTTTTTTCTTTAATTGGAAAACCTAACAATTTTAATAGTTTAAATCCTTCTTCATTATTTTTAGCTGAAGTAATAATATTCACTTCTAATCCAAAAAAGTCTCTTAAGTCGTCTCTGGACACCTCCGGAAAAACAATTTGCTCCTTAACGCCAATGGTAAAATTTCCCTGTCCATCAAAAGACTTGGCTGACAATCCCCGAAAATCTCTTACCCGCGGCAAAGCCACGCTTACCAGCCGATCTAAAAATTCATACATCCTATTTTTTCTTAAAGTAACCGTTACTCCCATCGGCATTCCTTCTCTTAATTTAAATCCCGCGATTGACTGCCGCGCTTTAGTGACTACCGGTTTCTGTCCGGTAATTAAAGAGATGTCTTCTGTAATTTTATCCAACCTATTTCCATCTTCCCTTAGCATCCGCCCGACACCAATATTGACCACCGCTCTTTCAATTCTCGGCACCGCCAAATTATTCTTATACCCAAATTCTTTCTTCATTTCAAGAAGAACTTCTTTAAGATATTTTTCTTCCATTCTGGAAAGAGATAATTTATTTGTTGATTTAGAAATTGACATAATCTGATATTAAATTTAGAATTCCAACCTGTCATCCCGAGCGACGATAGGAGCCGAGGGATCTGTAAAAGAGTGAAGTGTTGTGTTTCAATATATCTTTACGAAACACAAGTATATAACCCTTACAGATTCCTCCACTCCGTTCCCTCTTCGGCTATCGCCGCAGGGTCACTTCGGTCGGAATGACAAAGTATTTACTTCATTTCCTGATTACATTTTTTACACACCCTTACCTTCTCTTTATTCTCTAAAACTTTATATCCCACTCGCGTTTGTTTTCCGCATTTCGGACAAATCATCATCGCGTTGGAAATATTAATCGGCGAAGCAACTTCAATCCTTTGTCCTTTTTCGCCCTGTTTTTTCGGTCGACGATGTTTCTTAACGATATTAACGCCTTCAACAATTATCTTGCCGATTTTGGGAATTACTTTTACCACCTTTCCTTTCTTTCCCTTGTCTTTCCCGGACAGCATTATTATTTTATCATCTTTTTTAATTTTCATACTTTTAACTTTATAGACTTTTAACTTTACAGACTTTCGACTGTTACAGTACTTCCGGCGCCAGTGAAATAATTTTCATAAAACCTGCGTCTCTTAATTCTCTCGCTACCGGTCCGAAAACTCGTGTCGCTCGCGGAGTGATTTTATCTTTATCAACCATTACCACCGCGTTGTCGTCAAAACGGATATAAGAACCGTCCTGCCGACGCAAAGATTTTTTCTGACGAACGATAACCGCTTTCGCCACTTCCTTCTTTTTAACATTGCTTCTCGGCTCCGCCGATTTAACCGCCACAACGATCACATCGCCAACATAAGCATAACGCCTTCTCGTCCCACCCAAAACCTTGATGCACTGCACCAATTTCGCCCCTGAATTGTCCGCGACACCAAGCCGACTTCCTTGTTGAATCATATATATTTAATTTATTCTTTCTGTTTATTTTATTGCTCTTTTTTGTCATCCCGAGCGACGATAGGAGCCGAGGGATCTCTTCAATATTATTTATCGCAATAACGATACATTAATGATAAGTAATATTGAAGCGATTCCTCCACTTCATTCGCTCGTCCCTCACTCACTTCGGTCGGAATGACAAGCTTTACTTTCGACTTTATAGACTTTCGATTTTTCTCACTTCCCACTTCTTCTCTTTGCTCCTCGGCTGTCCTTCCACGAGCAAAACCTGATCGCCGATCTTGAATTCATTCTTCTCATCATGAGCTTTATATTTTTTGCTCACTTTATATCTTTTCAAATATTTCGGATGAGTTTTAATCGTTTCAACTTTTACCACCACCGTCTTATCCATTTTATCGCTTACTACCACTCCTTTCATTGTCTGTTTATTGATTTTTTTATCTTCTTTATTCATAAAATAATTTTAATAACAATTCCAAATTCTAGATTCTAAATTCTAGATTCTTTCTTTAAACTTCTTTCTTTTAAAACTGTCTTTACTCTCGCAATTATTTTCTTAACCTGATTGATTTCATTGTAATTCTTTAACTGCCCCGAACTCAGTGAAAACCTGAGCTTTTTCAGCTTTTCTGAATTCTCTTTGATCATCATTAACAGTTGATGATCGCTTTTTTCTTTGATTTCTTTAATATCCATAAAAGTAAACTTCGTATAAATAAAACTATTCTTTTACAACAAATTTCGTCTTAATTGATAATTTATGCATCGCCCGACGCATCGCTTCTTTCGCTAGATCCTCCGCCACGCCATCCATTTCAAAAATAATTCGTCCGGGTTTAACCACTGCTACATAGTGGTCAACACTTCCTTTTCCGCTTCCCATCGGCACTTCCGCTCCTTTTTGAGTAATCGGTTTATCGGGAAAAATTCTAATCCAAATTTTGCCGCCTCTTTTTACAAATCGCGTCATCGCTCTTCTGGCCGCCTCGATTTGTCGGGAAGTTATCCATCCTGTCCCCATTGACTTCAAAGCAAAGCTCCCGAAACTAATTTCTGTTCCTCTTGAGTCGTTTCCCCGCATTCTTCCCTTCATTTGCTTGCGGTATTTAGTTTTCTTAGGCATTAACATACTAACATTTAAACATACTAACATTTAAACATTTAAACATTAACTATACTTTTTAATACTCCGAAAAAAGTTTTGAAACCCTGTTTAAGTGTTTATGTGTTAAAATGTTAAAATGATTTAACTAGTCAAAGACCTCTCCCTTATATATCCAAACCTTAGCCCCTATTACCCCAAAAGTGGTGTGCGCATTGACTTGCGCGAAATCAACATTGGATCTTAGAGTTTGAAGAGGAATTTTCCCTTCTGATAGCCATTCTCGCCGCGACATTTCCGCTCCGTTCAACCTTCCCGAAAGAGAAACCTTTACCCCTTTTACTTCTCTGTTCTGCATTACTCTTTCAATCGCCTTTTTTAATGTTCTCCGGAAAGGAGTTCTTTTTTCTATCTGTTCGGCGATTGATTGCGCCACTAATTTAGCGCTTATTTCAGGATGCTTAACTTCTTGAATATTAACTCTTACTTCCAGATTATTATCAGCATTTTTTTTATTGACCTTATCTTTAATTTCATTTTTTAGTTCATCGGCTCCCGTTCCTCCTCGTCCGATAATCATTCCCGGCCGTCCTGAAAAAATATTAACCGTCAATAAATTAGCAGAACGCTCAATTATAACATTTTCAATGGACGCTTTGGCTAATTTTTTTTCCAAAAACCGCCTCAGACCAATGTCTTGTTTTAAATATTCTTGATAATTTTTGCTATTACACCATTTTGACTTCCAATCCTCAGTTACTCCAAGTCGGAAGGAAAACGGATGAACTTTATGTCCCATATAGGTTAAATTATTTGAGGTTTGTTAATCTTCTCATAATTCTCTTCTCAAAAAAATATTGAGAGAATATAAAAAGTCTTCTTAATTTCAAATACTAAATTTCAAATATCAAATGAGTATCAAATACCAAATTCTAAATAATAAAATAATTTGAGATTTTAACTTTGACATTCACTTGATATTTGATATTTGGTATTTGGTATTTTATCCGTTTACTTTGGCTTTATCGTCCTTTTTGCTCAGTTCTCTTTTCTCCGACGCTCTTTCTTCCAACGCAATCTCTATATTGCTTGTTCTTTTTTTTATTGACGCTGATCTTCCCATTGCTCTTGCCCGCCATCTTTTCAGTGTTCGCCCTTCGTTAACAAAAATTTCCGAGATATATAAATTATTTTCATTTAATTTAAAATTATTTTTTGCATTAGCGATCGCTGAATTCAAAAGCTTTAAAATAGGCTGCGCCGCTTTCTTGTTTAAAAAATTGAGTTGAATTTTTGCTTGATTGACATTCATTCCCCGCACTAAATCAACCACTAACCGAGTTTTTCTCGGCGACATTCTGAAATTATTTAAAGAAGCAGTTATTTTCATAATATAAGCCTTATAAGTCTGATATGTACTATTTTATTTCCCTCCCACCGCCTTCTTTTCCAAATCTTTCTGTATTTTTCCACCGTGCTTAATGAACTTTCGCGTTGGAGAAAACTCGCCCAATTTGTGTCCGACCATATCTTCAGTCACGAAAACCGGAATATGTATTTTGCCATTATGAACACCGAAGTTGAAACCAACCATTGCAGGAGCAATCGTGCAAGCTCGCGCCCAAGTCTTAATAACCGTTTCATCGCCCAACTTAAGCTTCTGAGCTTTTTTAATTAATTTTTCGTCCACATAAGGACCTTTCTTTAACGATCGTGACATAAAATTAGAATAGCGAATATAGAATTGTGAATTGTGAACTTAGAATTGCCTCAAAAAATTTCGCAATTCGCTATTCACAATTCACAATTCGTCTTTATTTCTTTTTCTTCTTCCTCCTTACAATATATTTATTGGAGGGTTTATTTTTCTTTCTGGTTTTTTTGCCTAAAGCCGGTTTGCCCCAAGGAGTTTTAGGATGTTTCAATCCGATTGGCTGACAACCTTCACCACCACCATGAGGATGATCAACCGGGTTCATCGCTGATCCACGCACCGCCGGTCGAATACCCATCCATCTCGATCTTCCCGCTTTTCCAATCACCACCATATTATGCTCAATGTTGCTCACCCTGCCAATAGTTGCCATTGCGTTTTCTGGAATTTTTCGCACTTCTCCCGAAGGAAAACTTATCTGGACAAAACCGCCTTCCATCGCCGAAACTGTTGCTGAGGAACCGGCCGAACGAACCATTTGCCCGCCCTTGCCGGGAATCATTTCAATATTATAAATGCTTGTTCCCTGAGAAATATATTTCAAACAAAGACGATTGCCTGTTTCGATTTCCGTGTTTTCCTTTTTAGAAGCAACAACCTGATCACCGACTTTCATCGTATGAGCCGCTAGAATATATCTTTTTTCACCATCTTTATAAACCGCCAAAGCAATAAAAGAGCTGCGGCAGGGATCGTATTCAATCGCCGCAATCTTTGCCGGAATATCAAATTTGTCTCTTTTAAAATCAACGATCCTATATCTCTGTTTTGCTCCACCACCCTTATGGCGAACCGTAATTTTTCCCGCGCTTCCTCTTCCGGCTTTTCTGGTTTTCGGACCCAGCAAGGCTTTCTCTGGCTTTTTCTTAGTCAGCTCGCGATAATCAATTCCTGTCATTCCCCGTCGTCCGGGACTAGTTGGTTTGTATTTCTTAATTGCCATATAATAACTAAAGTAATTTTCAATTTCTAATTTTATTCTAAACTCCCTCAACCATTTCTATTCTATCCCCTTCTTTTAAGGTAACGATTGCCTTTCGATATCCTGATTTAAATCCGGAACCGCGTCCATATCTAACTTTTTTACGGGGAATACTGATAACATTAACTTTTGTCACTAAAACTCCATAAAGGTTTTCAACCGCTTTTCTGACTTGAATTTTATTGGCGCTGGAAGAAATTTTAAAAACATACTTGTTTTCTTTCATTAAGTCAGTCGCCCGTTCCGTTAGGTGCGGTTCTTTTAAAATATCATAATATTCCGCAGGGATATCCTCCCTCTCTGTTTTCTTTTTCTTGCCAAAAATATTCTTGCCTTTCTTCTTTTTTTCTTTTGTTTCTTTCACCGCTTTCTTAACTTCTTTAACTGCCGCTTTCTTCGTCTCTTTTTTAACTTCCTTAACCGCTGTTTTTTGCGTTTCTTTCGTTTTTACTCCCGCCTCTTTCTTCTCCTCTTTTTCTCCGCCAACCGCTTTTTTTAAATTATTTAATATAGACATAGATCATTTTAACATTTAGAGAAATCGCTTATTTAAATTTGTCATCCTGAGCGACGATAGGAATCGAAGGATCTGTTAGTGAATAAAGTGTGTGTTTTGTAATGTCTTTATTAGAAATAAGTATTTTGTGTTTTACAGATTCCTCCACTCCGTTCCCTCTTCGGCTATCGCCTCAGGGTCACTTCGGTCGGAATGACAAAAAATCAAACTTTCTTGAAAGTTTCCTCAATCACTCCCACTCCCTTTTCTGTCATCAAAATATATTTGTGATTTAATAAATCTAGCACATTTAAAGAATTAGTCAACACTATTTTCGTTTTAAGAATGTTCGCCGAAGCCTTAACAACATCGTCATTCTTTCTATCAAGCGTCACTAGAATACTAACACCCTTAACTTTCGACCCTCGATGCTTCTCGAGGGCATGCTTTACGGACTTTCGACTTTCGACTAAACTCTCCAGCGCTTTTTTCATCTCTTTCGTCTTGGCTTCTTTCAATTTCATTTCGTCAATAAAAATAATTTCATTATCGTTCAATTTAGCACTTAAAATCATAAACAACGCTTTCTGTTTCATTTTTTTGTTTATTTTCTTGCTGTAATTTCTTTCCGTCGTCGGACCGAAAGTTACTCCGCCGCCTTTCCAAATCGGCGACCTGTTTGAACCGGCTCTCGCCCGTCCCGTCCCTTTCTGCTTCCAAGGCTTTCTTCCGCCACCGCTAACCTCGCCCCGATCTTTCGTATGAGCAATTATTTTCCTCGCGTTCGCCGCCTGCGCCACCACTACCTGATGAACCAAATCATTATTTAATTCCACGCCAAAAATACTCTCCGGAAGTTTTATCTCTCCTGTTTCCTTTCCTTCTAAATTGTAGAGTTTAGTTTTTAACATAATATTAAGTTTGGAGCAAGGGCTTTAGCCCGATAATTAATTTCTACTTTATAAATTTTTATTTCGCTTTCTTCTTCGTTACCGCGTCATACCACCAATCTCTTGAACTGCCATTAATAATTTCTTCGGCAATCTTTTTTCCATTTTCGGTTTTCAAACGGCTTTTAGAATGTTCCATCCATTCCGCCGCGTGCGTGTTTCCTTTTTCCTGACATTCTTTTTCCTGTAAAAGTTGTTCTAAAAGATCGGCTTCTTTAGTAATTACCGCTTCCGGGTTTTTTTCTATATCGTATTTTCCTTCATTATATTCTTTCAAAATCTTTTTTAATTCATCTCCGCAGAATAAATTCTGGTATTGATCCTCAATCGCTTCGTCTTCATCAGCAGAAACATATTTTTGATGAATGAGATTCTGATCTCCCGTTCTCGTTTCCGGCAAATCGTGAAACAAGCACATTTTCAAAACTTTATTCTCGTCTATTTTATCATTGCCGTTTTCTTTTTCTAAAAGAGCTAAAACATAACCAATTATCGCCGTTCTGAAACTGTGCTCGGCAATCGTTTCTCCGCCATCAAGAAAAGTTTGATACGAACTTCTTAAAATCCGCTTCAACGAACCGACTTCAAAGAAAAAATTGGCAATATTTTTATTTGTCATATTTTTTAAAAACCTCCCCCTGCCCCCTCCTTCGCAAGGAGGGGATTTTAATATCCAATTCTACTTTCGACTTTATGGGCTTTATGGACTTTATGGACTTTCGACTATTTCTATCACCGAACCTATCCTTCCCGGAACCGCTCCTTTGACAATCAGTAAATTATTTTCTTTATCTATCTTAATTACTTTTAATCCTTTCACCGTCACCCGATCACTTCCCATTCGGCCTGCCATTTTCTTTCCCTTAAAAACATGTTCCGGAAAAGCTGAACCGATTGATCCGGGCGCTCGATGATCATGCTTATGTCCGTGACTAGCCGGTGAACCGTGAAATCCATGTCTTTTCATTACTCCCTGAAAACCTTTTCCCTTTGAAGTCCCGATTACTTTTATTTTATCCCCTTCTTCAAAAACTGAAATATCGATCTTATCGCCCACTTTGCATTTTAGATCTTCTGACTCTCTTATTTCTCTCAAATGCCTAAAATTGCCCAAACCTTTCAAATGGCCCGCCAGAGGTTTGTTTATTTTCTTTTTCTCGCCAAATCCTACCTGCGTCGCTTGATAGCCGTCTTTTTCCTCCGTTTTGATCTGGGTTACCACGCAAGATTCCGCTTCAATCAAAGTCACCGGAATAACCTTTCGATCATCCGAGAAAACCTGGCTCATCCCAATTTTTTTTCCAAAAATAAATTTCATGTTTTAAATTAAAAAAACTAGCCATCCTCAGCCAGTTTTCTATCGAATCAAATCCGATTAAACTTGGCTAATTCAGTATGCCCATCAGCACTCTTACCGGAAACTTTACGGAAGTTCAAAGCAAGCACTTAAACTAGCATTATTAAATTGTTACAGTATCGCTTCCTTTTTAAGAAGGAATTAGGAGTGTGTTAAGTTTTCCGAAACACACTCGTGATCTCTCTCAAAAAAATAATTTAATCTACATTTTAATCTCCACCGACACTCCCGCCGGAAGATTCAAATTTGTCAAAGCGTCAATCACCTTCGGATTGGGATTGATAATGTCGATCAGTCTTTTATGAGTTCTCATTTCATACTGCTCCCGTGAATCTTTATGGACAAAAGTGGAACGATTAACCGTGTATTTCTTTATTTCCGTCGGCAAAGGAACCGGGCCTTTTGCTTCCACCCCGCTTCTCAAAACCGTCTCCACAATTTGCTTGGCAGACTGGTCAATGATCTTATGATCATACGCTTTAATTTTTACCCGAATCACCTGTCGTGATTCTTCCTCTGGATTCTTGTCTTTTTCAGTCATTATGGTTGTTATTTTTAACCTATATTAACACTAAACAAACAACATTTTTATTCTGTCTCTTCTGTTTCTGTTTCCACTGGCTCCCACTCAGAAATAAGCAAATGATTCACGATCTGTCCTTTTCTTTCTCCCTCAGTAATATATACCTTAACTCTTGAACCAGGCAGTCCTTCTGGCATTACTTTTTCATTTTCCTCTTTCTCCATCCACTTATTTAAGATTTCATCACTAAATGGTACCCCCGTCTCTATGGCAACAATTTCACCAACTCCCTCAATTACCCTGTCTTTAATTCTGACTTTCTGACCAATCTTTCCATATTGTTCCAGTTTTTTTCTCTCTTCCTTTTTCCTTTCTATTATTTCTTGTTTAAGCTCATCGGTACTTTCTTTTTCTTCCTTAATTTCCTGATTTTGAACTTCATTTTCATTCTCTTGAGTTGGTTGTTCTTCAAATTTCATAATTTTTTATTAACTAATAAAATAAAAATAAGAAGATATTAATCTCCTTATTTTATAATTTTAGT
>DAOVOJ010000015.1 GCA_030629775.1 Candidatus Moraniibacteriota bacterium | reverse complement strand
GAATCACGAATCACGAATCAAAAGTTGAATCACAAGTTGAATTAGATAAATTAGTTTTAGCGAAAGAAAAAATTGGGAACGAATTGGTTAAAAAAGAGAAAGAATATTTAGAAATTAAAAATAAAATTACCAAATTAAATCGGGCGGATCAGGAAAGAAGAAAATCATTTTTTGGATTGGAACGGGAGCTAAGGGAAAAGCAAGACAGATTTAATCAATTAAAAGACGGTTATAATTTAGTGAAAATAGATCTGGCAAAATTTGAAGTGCGGAGGGAAGATCTAAAAGCGGAAATAATTGATGAGCTGGGATCAGACCCCGTTCTTAATTTTACAAAAGAGCGCGACGATAAAAAAATAACCGGAGATAATTCAGGGTGTTTAAATATTGGCAAACAATCTGATAAAATTAAAAACGGGGCAAGCGAAATAAATGCTGAAGAAACAAAATTTAAAATCAGAAAATTAAAATATCAGCTGGAGCAGATCGGCGGAATTGATCCGCTGGTGGTGGAGGAATATCAGGAGACCATGGAAAGATTTGAATTTTTGTCAGGACAGTCTAACGACTTAACGGAAGCTTCCGAATCGCTAAAAAAAGTTATTTTGGAATTGGATAGAAAAATAGAAAAAATATTTGATAAGTCGTTTAAGAATATCAGTCGGGAGTTTGATAAATATTTTAAAATAATTTTTGGCGGCGGAAAAACATCGCTGAAAATTAAATATGCCCAAAATAAAGAAACAGAAGGAGAGGATGATATTTCTGCAGAAGACGCGATGAATTGTGTCTCTACTGTGGGCAAGGAAAATAAAAAAATCGGCAGAATTGAAATTTCCGCCGTGCCGCCGGGCAAAAAAATAACTGACCTCAGTATGCTTTCCGGCGGAGAAAGAGCGCTTACCTCCATTGCTATTTTATTTGCCATTGTTGCCAACAATCCACCGCCGTTTTCAATGCTTGATGAAATTGATGCCGCCCTGGACGAGGCAAACTCCGCGCGGCTGGGAAAAATAATCAAGGAATTGTCCAGCAAAACCCAGTTCGTGATGATCACTCATAATCGGGCGATTATGAATGAATCGGAAATTCTCTACGGTGTAACGATGCAGGAAGACGGAGTGTCTAAAATTTTGTCGTTGAAATTGGGAAAGTAGTATTGAGTATCAAGTATCAAGTATTAAGCATCAAATAATAATTTATGGAAATTGTAGAAATCAAAGATAAAAATCAATGGGAAAAGTTTGTCGGTTCCTGCCAATTGCCTTCTTTTTTGAATTCGTGGAATTGGGGGGAGGTGAATGAGCTGGATGGGAATAAGATTTGGAGGATGGGAATTGTTGAGGATAATTTATTTGGCGAGAAAAGAGAAGAAAATACCAAATACCAAATACCAAATACCAAATATAATTTAATAGGAGTTGCTTTGGTGATAAAAGTGAAGGCGCGGAGAGGAACTTTTTTGTTTTGTCCTTATGGACCAATACTAGAATCACGAATCACAAATCACGAATTGGCGTATCGTACTTTTTTTGATTATCTTAGAAAATTGGCAGTTCGGGAAAACGCGAGTTTTATTAGAGTTAGTCCGTTGCTTGAAAATACGGAGGCTAATCTAAAAATTTTTAAAGAAGCCGGATTTAGAAACGCGCCGGTTCATTTGATGCATCCGGAACTGACCTGGTTTTTGGATATCACTTTGCCCGAAGAAGAAATTATGAAAGGGATGCGAAAGACGACCCGCAATTTAATTAGGCGGGCAGGGCGGGATGGAGTGGAAATTTTTCAGGAAACGGGAATAAACGATCTGGAAAATTTTTATCGCATTCACGAGGAAACAGTTCGGCGGCATAAATTTATTCCTTTTTCTTTTGAAGCTTTAAAAAATCAGCTGGAAGTTTTCAAACAAGACGATCAAATCAGCGTTTTCTCGGCGAGATATAAAAACAAAATTATCTCCTCGGCGATCATTGTTTTCTATGGCGATCAGGCGTTCTATCACCACGGCGCTTCTTCACAGGAATATTCCAAAATCCCTTCTTCTTATTTATTGCTTTGGGAAGCGATTCAAGAAGCGAAAAAAAGAAATAAAAAAGTTTTTAATTTTTGGGGAATCGTGGAAAACAAACCCAGCCATCCCTGGGCGGGATTGTCCAAATTCAAAAAAGGCTTCGGCGGATATTCGCGGGAATATCTGCACTGCCATGATCTAGCGGTTAGTAAAAAATATTGGCTGGCGTGGATCATAGAGAGAGCGAGGAGGATAAAAAGGGGATATTAAAAATTAGGAAATTAGGAAATTAGTAAATACTTTTTCTGTTTTTGTCATTCCGGAAAATTTCGGAGTGATAACGGAGAAATTTATCCGGAATGACAAAATGAAAAGGATATGTAAATTATTTTGAATTACGAAACTCCTCCCCTTGGACAAGGGGAGGCTGGGAGGGGTTGGAAAAATTAGCTATTATCTCCAACCACTCCTAACCCCTTCTTGTCCAGGGAGGGGAATAAATCGTATTTTGTGTATATCTCATCTCATAACACACAAAAAAATGAAAAATTATAAATCTGTTTCAACAAATTGGCATAGTTTAAACGCCAAAGAAATTTTATCAAAACTTAAATCCTCTAAACAAGGATTAACTTCAGAGGGAGTGGAATTAAGATTGAAAAAAGTCGGGTTGAACGCTTTGCCAGAGGAGAAAAAGTTTTCTAATTTAAAAATTCTAATTAGCCAGTTTAAAAGTCCGTTGGTTTATATTCTGCTCGTCGCGGCGATCATCTCTTTTTTGTTGAAAGAATTTGTGGATGGCGGAGTTATTTTGCTGGCTGTTTTTATTAATACATTAGTTGGTTTTATTCAGGAAAGCAAAGCGGAAAAAGCGCTGAGCAAATTAAAAGAAATGGTGGAACATCGGATTTTAGTCTTGCGGGACGGGACGGAAAAAGAGATTGACGCTAAATTTTTAGTTCCGGGCGATTTAATAATTTTGCGGGCAGGCGATCGAATTCCGGCTGACGCGCGAATTCTGAAAGCGCGTGAATTTAGAGTTAATGAGGCGAGCCTGACCGGTGAGTCAATTCCGGTTGATAAAACGGATAAAATTCTAAGCTTATCCGGCGGCAGGCAAATTCAGCGAGGCGGGGAAACAGAAAAAAATAACCTGGTTTATATGGGCACAGCCGTTACAAGAGGAAGAGCCGAAGCCGTTGTTTTTGCGACGGGAATTAAAACCAGATTTGGAAAAATTGCCCAGCTTTTAAAAGAAACAGAAGGAGAACTAACCCCGCTTCAGGAAAAATTAAAAAAATTCAGCCAGTCGTTCGGATTGCTGACGCTTTTCCTTTCTTTAATAATAATTATTATCGGCCTCTGGCGGGACTATGAATTTTTTGAAATTTTTACCGTAGCGGTGGCAATTGCCGTGGCGGCTATTCCCGAGGGATTGCTGATCGCGGTTACGGTAGTGTTGGCGATCGGAATGCAGAGAATTTTGAAAAAGCGATCGCTGGTAAGAAAGTTAATTGCCGCAGAGACGCTTGGCTCCACGACCGTTATTTGCACTGATAAAACCGGCACTTTGACGGAGGGAAAAATGCAAGTGGATCACATTCTTACCGGCGAGTCGGAGCTTTTCTTGTCGGGAGAAAAAAGTAAAAAACTGGATGGCCAAAAAGAAAAAGATCATTTCAGGGCTTTGGAGATCGCTCTTTTATGCAATAACGCGGTCATTGAAAATCCGAATGACGAGCTGGATGATTGGCGAATCCACGGGGATTACACGGAAAAAGCTTTGCTTATGGCGGCGATCGGCGCGGGTCTTAATCCGGAAGAAATAAGAAGAAAAAATTCACGGCTGGAGGAAATTCCCTTTGATTCGGAGCGGAAGTATATGGCTACTCTGAATAAAAATAAAGAGGGCAAAGAAACTGTTTATGTTAAAGGAGCGCCCGAAGAAATTCTTAACCGCTCGCGGCGTATTTTAACGAATGAAAAATCAAAAGAATTGGGCGAGGAAATTTTACGGACATTAAGAAGAAGGCAAAATGAATTATCAAAAAAGGGACTGCGGGTGTTGGCGGTCGCTTATCGGGAATTAAAAAATAATGAAACAGTGGATTTTAGCGAGGAAGCGGAAGAAAGAAATATCAATAATTTAACTTTTGTCGGATTTCTGGCCCTTAAAGATCCTTTGCGGCAAAGCGTTAAACAAACCATAAAACAGGCGGAGGAAGCGGGAATTAAAACAATAATGATTACCGGTGATTATAGATTAACCGCTAAGGCGATTGCCAACGAATTGGGAATGGCGGTTGAAGATAAAAATATTTTAGAAGGCCATGCGCTGGACGATCTCAGTGATAAAGAATTTTTTAAGAGAGTGAGGGAAATAAAAGTTTACGCTAGAGTTTCGCCGGCCCATAAAACAAGAATTGTTGACGCTTGGCAGGTGAAAGGAGAGGTGGTGGCGATGACCGGCGACGGGGTGAATGACGCACCTGCTCTAAAATCGGCGGATATTGGCGTCGCTCTGGGATCAGGAACGGATGTTGCCAAAGAAACCGCCGACTTGGTTTTAATGGACAATAATTTCAAAACTA
The DNA here is from genome assembly GCA_030629775.1 of Candidatus Moraniibacteriota bacterium. Taxonomy (GTDB): domain Bacteria; phylum Patescibacteriota; class Minisyncoccia; order JAHIHE01; family DAOVOJ01; genus DAOVOJ01. Next base: position 13,356 of record DAOVOJ010000015.1, on the reverse strand, counting down.
TTTTAATGGCGGTGGAGCAGGGAAGAATTATTATGGAGAACATTAAAAAAGTGGTCCTTTATCTTTTATCAGACAGTTTCAGCGAATTAATTTTAATTAGCGGCAGTTTGCTGATCGGCATTCCTTTGCCTTTGACGGCGGCTCAAATTTTGTGGATCAACATTGTTACTGACGGTTTTCCCAATGCCGCTTTGACGGTTGAGCCGACGGATGACGGAATTATGAAAGAGCCGCCCAAGAAAAAAGGCGAGCCGCTTATAGATTTGGAAATGAAATCTTTAATTGCCATTATCAGCGTTTTTACCGCGTTCAGCGTGATGGCGATTTTCTGGTTTGTTTTGAAAACAACCGGCAGCTTGGATGAAGCCCGCACGGTCGCTTTTGTGACTCTGGGAATTGATTCGCTTCTTTATGTTTTTAGTTGCCGTTCCTTGAAACATTCTATTTTTAGAACCAATCCTTTTTCCAATCCTTATTTAATCGTGGCGGTCATCGGCGGATTTTTTCTTCAACTGGCAGCGGTTTATGTTCCTTTCTTCCAGAAAATATTCAAAACGGTCCCGTTAAGTTTATCTGACTGGGTGCTGATTATGACTGTTTGTTTTGGAATAATTGTGATGATTGAAATAGTGAAATGGGGGTTTATGAATAAGTCAAAAGTTTGTAAAGTTCATAAAGTCAAAAGTTCATAAAGTTGTAAAATTATCTTTTTTATTAAACTAAAATTAAAACTATGAACAAACAAAAAGAACCATTATCAATTATTGCGGTAAAAACTCTTTTAGCCGTGATTATTTTCACGGGGGTGGGAACGATTATTATTGGTGGAGGGTGGTTGATTGGGAAGCAAGCAGAGAAAACTATAGAACCAGAGAATATTACAAAAACAAAGTCATTAGTGCCTGACAATGAAAAAATTAATGTTGAAATTGATATTTTTAAATTTATTCCCGAACATTCCGTTATAGTTCAGAAGAAAATTGAGGATATAGATGGTGATAGTATGGAAGAGATATTTTTGTATTACATTACTGACTTAAGAGAAGATTCAATTACAGGAAGAAATGCATTAATGATTTTAAAAAGTAACGACGGAAGTGATTATAAGATGGTATGGGAATATGATTTTGGAAAGCTTATTTATAATAGACCCGAGCAAAGAAATGATGAGCGTATTTTAATTTATGATAAAGATACTGATGTACCTAAAATTGGATTTGTGATAGATCGTCGTGCTGGCAAATCAGGTTCTCATGTATTTGTCTATTTTGATAAAAATAAAAAATCTTTTGGAACGATAGGGATTTTAGACGAGAATGACAAGAAAGTGGATTCAATAGATGATGTAAAAATAGAAGATGCTGACGGGGATGGTATCCAAGAAATTATCAAAGATGTTTATGATGGTCAGAAATATAAATGGGAGAAAGAAAGTTATGTTTATCAAGCCATTAAAAAACCTGTTCCATATTTAGATAATTCTAAAAATGTTTATCGTAATGAAAAATTCGGATATGAGTTGGAACATTTTGCTTATTTGAAAGTTTATGAAAAAGATGAGAAAATAAAATTTTCTTATGGGTATGGAAATACAACCATTTCAGCTTCTAAAAAGATAGCAGCAAAAGAAATTGAGGATTATAAATGTATTGACGGAGAAAAAAAATCAACGGGAAGTTGGCCTTATATTACATCTTCCGCGTGCTCCAAAATTCAATCGGAAAACGGATTTGATATTTTTAAAATTTCTTATAGAAATAGCCATTGGAATAGCAGTTGGAAAGTATACAATCTGATTAAAAAAATTGATGGTAAAAATTTTATGGTTATTGTAATTAATGCTCAAGAAATGAGCGCTGACGGAATAGCTTCTAGTTTGAAATTTATAGAAGAATAAAATGGTCTCTATTTTCAAAAAAACAATTCGCAGATTTACTCCGGAAGCTTTGTTGTCTTTTTACCATTTTCTGTGGGCGTTTTTTGGGGCGGTGAGATATAATTTCCCTTCAAGAAAATTAACGGTCATTGGTGTGACGGGGACGAATGGGAAAACTTCGGTTTGTAATATGGTTCATAGTTTATTAACTCAGGCGGGATTTAAAACCGGAATGACAACCACGGCGAATTTTAAAATAGGAGAAAAAGAATGGATAAACGACAAAAAACAGACGATGTTGGGGCGAATGACCTTGCAGAAATTATTAAGACAAATGGTAAAAGCGAATTGCCAATACGCCATCGTTGAAACTTCTTCGGAAGGAATTCTCCAGCATCGCCAGAAGTTTATTGATTATGACATTGCTATTTTTACCAATCTCACCCCCGAGCATTTGGAGCATCACGGGAGTTTTGAAAATTATCGCGCGGCGAAAGGAAAATTATTTCAGCGAACCAAGGGAGTTCACATCATTAACGGCGACGATAAAAACGCGGGATATTTTTTGGGATTTGAAGCGGCGAAGAAATTTGTTTATGGGTTTGGGAATATAAAAACTGTCATTCTGAGGAGCGATAGCGACGAAGAATCCCGTAACGATGCGCAGAAAGTTGTCAGGAAGGGATTCTTCACTTCACTCCGCTCCGTTCAGAATGACAATAATAAAAACACAGAAAAAGTAATTTGTAATTTTTATCAATTATCACCTTCGGGATCTGTTTTTGTTATTATCTATGATAATCAAGAAATAAAATTTGAAACGCAATTATTGGGAAAACACAACATTGCCAATTTGCTGGCGGTGATTTGTTTAGGGCTGTCTCAAGATATTCCGATGGAGAAAATAAAAGAAGCGGTGAAGAATATTGAGCCGATTCCGGGGAGAATGGAAGTTATTTCTTCCCGGGACAGTCGGGCTGAAGCCCTTGCTCCAAATTCTAAAGCCCTAAATTTTAAGGTCATCGTTGATTATGCTCATGATCCTAAGTCGTTAGAGACTGTTTATCAGACTGTTAAAGAATTAAATCCCCGTAAAATTATCGCGGTTTTGGGCTCCTGCGGCGGCGGAAGAGATAAAGACAAGAGACCGAAATTGGGAAAGCTGGCGGGAGAATACGCCGATTTTACGATAATAACCAACGAAGATCCCTACGATGAAGATCCGCAAGGGATCATTGATCAAGTGGCGGCGGGCGTAAAAAATAAGAATAAATTAATTAAAATCTTAGACCGCGAGAAAGCGATTAAAAAAGCCATTGATTTAGCTGAGGAAAGTGATATAATAGTGGTTACCGGCAAAGGAAGCGAGCAGTGTATGATGGTGGGGGATAGGCGAGTGGAGTGGGATGATCGGGAAGTGGTTAGGGAAATATTGGAAACTGGAAATTAGAATATTGGATATTATCTTGGATTATGAAACGGATCAAACCTGTCATCCTGAGCGACGATAGGAGTCGAAGGATCCCTTCCTGCGACTCGTTCCTCGCTTAGGATGACAAAGCAGAGTGTCATTAGTCGTTGTAAAAACCTAGAATGAAAAATTGGAAAACGATAAAATCAAAGGCAGCTTTTAAATGTCCGTATCTTAAAATTTTGGAAGAAGATTTTTTAACGCCGAGCGGAAAAAAACATAAATATTATATTTTGAAAAGAAACGATTATGCGGTTGTTGTTATTAAAGAAAAGAATTTTTTATATTTAGTTGAGCTGTATCGGTATCCTTTAAAATCAAAATTAATTGAATTTGTGGCGGGCGTGATAGAAAAAAACGAATCTCCTTTAAAAGCGGCGAAAAGAGAGTTGAAAGAAGAAGCAGGAATAACGGCGAAAAAAATTAAAAAAATCGGCTGGTATTACGCCTATAAAGGATGTTCTGATCAAAAAGCGCACATTTTTTTGGCGGAGGGTTTAAAATTCGGCGAACAGGATTTAGACGATTTGGAAAAGGAAGGAAAAATGAAAGTCAGGAAATTTAAAATTTCGGAAGTTAGGGAAATGATTAAGTCGGGCAAAATTAAAGATAATGACACCATCGCGCCATTTAATATTTTTATGTTGAAAAAATGATCTATTTGGAAACAATGCTCTATCTTCTGGGGGGATTGGCCGTAGTAACCTATGGCATTGGTTTGCTGGGCAAGAACACTCAAAAGATTTTGGGAGAAAGGCTTGAGGGAATTTTAAAAAGAGCGGGAAGCAAAACAATAAATGGACTGATTACGGGGACGACGGTCTCCGCCTTGCTCCAAAGCAGCAGTATTATCATTATTATTCTAATGGCTTTTGTCAGCGCGGGAGCCATAACTTTGAGCGGCGCGGCGGGGGTGATGATGGGCGCTAACATTGGAACGACTATTACCGCCCAGCTTGCCGCTTGCCAAATCGGATTTTATTTCCTGCCTATTCTGATAGCGGGTTTCCTTTTTTATACTTTTAGTGAAAGAAGAGCTTATAAATATTTTGGCGAGGCGTTGTTGGGACTGGGACTTTTGTTTTTGGGAATAAATCTGGTTTTTCAGGGAGCCGATCTTTTAAGCGGCATTCCCTATTTTTTAAAACTTCTTGACGGACTAAATTCTTTTCCGTATCTGATTATTTTTATTGCCGCTTTGCTGTCGGTTTTATTCCGAAGCAGCAGCGCGACAGCGGTTTTGATCATCGCTTTGGGCGTTAAGGAAATAGTCAGTCTTGATTTTGCCATCTTCTTTGTCCTGGGAATTAATTTGGGAATTAGTTTCAAAATTCTTCTTTTTGCTTTTCAGGGCAAGCATTATTCAGGCCGTCTGGCGGGTAGCCATTTTATTTTTAATTTTTTAGGAGTGATAATTTTTTTAATTCTTTTTCCTTTTTTTAAGTCTTTTATTCTTTATAGCTCTTCTGAAATAGGCAGGCAGATCGCCAACGCTCACACTTTTTTTAATCTTATTAACGCGGTTATGCTATTTTCTTTTATTCCGTTTTTGGTTAATAAAATAGACAAGTTTTTGCCGCAGCGAATAATCAAAGAAAGCAGGTTGGATTATCTTGACAAAAGGCTGATTTTTACTCCTTCAATCGCGTTGAGCCAGGCTAATCGGGGAGCGGTAAGAATGGCAAGGATTGCCAGCGAAATGCTGGAAGATTGTCAGGAAATGATCTTCAATAATAAGAGCGAACTTTTGAGATCGGTGGAAGAGAATGAGGATAGAATTGATGTAATGACTGGCAAGATCTCCAATTATCTTATTTTAATTTCTCAGCAAAGCCTTAATAAAAAAGACTCAATGAAGCTTTACAGCCTTCTTCATATTCTCACGGATATAGAAAGAATGAGCGATCATATTTTGCTGATTGCTCAAACTGCCGAGCAGGTGAACAAACGACAGATTAAATTTTCCGATCATGCCGTTAAAGAGTTGGAGGCTATTTTTGGGAAAGTAAAAATAATCCAAAATCTAGTTATTAAAACTCTTAGGGAAAATAAGCTAAGTCTGGCGAAAGAAATTATGGAACATGAAAATAAAGTTGATGAAATCATTAAAAAAGTTAACGCTAAACATTTGGAAAGAGTGGAAAAAGGAATTTGTTCCGTGGAGATGAGCATATTTTTTGTATCACTGCTAAACAACTTTGAGCGTGTCGGCGATCATTCGGACAACATTGCTTACGCCGTGTCGGATATGTTTAAATGAGTCGAAAGTCTGTAAAGTCTGTAAAGTCAAAAGTTTTTAATTCTTTAATTTTTAAATTATGGCTATTTTAAAAAGTCTGACTAATTTGTTGGAAAAAAATAAAATTAAGCACGAGGTGATTGATCACAAAAAAGTTTACACCGCGCTAGACAGCGCTGAAACTCAGCACATCAAGCCGCAGGAAGTTGTGAAGGCTTTGGTTATGAAAATTAATCCAAGAAAATATGTACTGGCGTTAATTCCGGCGAATAAAAATCTTGATAAGAAAAAGTTTTTGAAAGAAGTAAATAAATGGTTGAAAAAGGAAGGCGAGAAAGCGGTGAAAAGCGTTGAATTCGCGAAAGAAGCTTGGATGAAAAAGAATTTGAAAGGCAAAATCGGCGCGACCATTCCGTTTGGGTCTTTATCTAAAATGTCTACATTTATTGACAGAAGTTTACTGAGGCAGAAAAATTTAATCATCAATACGGGAGATTATCAGAAGTCCATAAAACTGGCGACTAAGAAATTTTTAGAATTAGAGGAAATGGTCAAAGGAGCTTTTTCAGAAGCGAAGAAGAAAAAAAAGAAAGTAAAAAAGAAAAAGAGGAAATAATTAATGATTGCGTGTTTTATATTTCCAACCGTTATCCTGAATATTGTCATCCTGAACTTGTTTCAGGATCTGTTATGTGCTACATTATGCTTTTGTGTTTATGGTAAAGCTAAGTATAACAGACGACAGATTCCGAAATAATACTGAAATAAATTCAGCATGACATTGTTCAGGATGACAAGCATGTGTGAAATAAAAAAAATACAAGCTGGTTTTCGCAGCTTGCAAATTATTGCAAATTATATGTTGTTTTATTACAATAATTTCTTGCTTCGTAAAAAGTAATACTTTTTACCGTCTTATCTTTTTTGGAATTAACAAACTCTCTGACCTCTTTATTATTAAAGCAGTCATGGAAAAAAATACAAGAGTTGTTAAATACAACTGCTACAACAAGCACGAATGCTAGAAATATTTTTCTATCCTGTAGCATTTTTACGACTGTTCTATACAATTGCTTTCTGGTCAATGTTAGTTTGACCTCCACTTCATAAAGAATTCTTTCCATTAAATTCCTCCTTTTTTAAAACTATCATTTTATGCCATACATTGTCAAGGCGCGCCATTATCAAAATCAGGAAAAGATATTTGAGGGTCCGTTGGATTTGCTTTTGGATTTGATAGAGCGGCAAAAATTGAATATCACCGAGGTTTCGCTGGCGCAGGTGGCGGATCAGTTCTTAGAGTATTTACAAGAAGCGGAAAACATTGAACTTGCCCAGTTGGCGGATTTTTTATCGGTGGCAAGCAAATTAATCTTAATAAAATCAAAAGCGCTCTTGCCGATGTTGGAATTGAGTCATGAAGAAGAGGAAGATATTGAAGAACTAAAACGGCGATTGGAAGAATACCGCAAGTTTAAAGAAGTCGCAAAAAAGATAGGATTGTTGGACAAAAACAAAAAAATGTTTTATTCTCGACAAAGTTATTCCGGCATAGGAATAACCTTCCTGCCGCCGAAAAATATTCGCGCTGATGATTTAAAAACCGCTTTTCAAAATATTTTAAAAGAAATCCCCAAGGTTGATGAGCTGGCTCGGGAAACCATTAAAGAAGTCATTTCTTTAAAAGACAGGATAAAATTTTTACAGCGAAGTTTAATGGAAAGAGCGGAGCTGTCTTTTAGTTCAATGATCTCAAAATCCGGTTCGCGAATAGAAGTGGTTGTAACTTTTTTAGCGATGTTGGAAATGATGAAACAGAGAATAATTATTGTAGAACAGGTGGGAATGTTTGAGGAAATTAAATTGAAGAGGATTGAGTAATCGGAAAAATTTATGAATACTTTAAATTATAAAACATATTAGAAATGTCATCCTGAGCGGAGCGATAGCGGAGTCGAAGGATCTCGTGCCAAGCCATAAAGTGTGTTTGTCACGGGATTCTTCGGCTCCTATCGTTGCTTAGAATGACAGTTGTTATTCACTATTCTAATTTTATGAATACAGAATCAATTTTAGAAAGTTTAATTTTTGTTTCCGGCGAGCCGGTGAGTTTTAAGAAACTTGAAAAAACTATTGGCGAGGATAAGGAAAAATTAAAATTGGCCGCGGGAGCGCTGGCGAAGAAATACGAAGATGAAAAGCGGGGATTGAGAATTCTCATTAAAGATGGTCGAGTTCAAATGGTGACCAGCAAAGAAAATAGCAAGTATTTGGATTTATTTTTGCAAAGCGATTTGCAGGATAATTTATCCCAGGCGGCGCTGGAAACGCTGGCGATCGTCGCTTATCGCAGTCCGATTTCCCGCGCCGGGGTGGAAGAGATCAGGGGCGTCAACTGCAGTTTCACTCTTCGCCAGCTTTTAATCCGCGGACTGGTGGAAAGAATCAGTAATCCTCACGACGCTCGCGCCTATCTTTACCGCGTTTCTTTTGATTTTTTAAAAAGGCTGGGAGTAAAGAATATTCAGGAATTGCCTGATTTTGGGGAATTGAATAAAAAGGAGCTGGATGCGGAAGATTGACTTTTGAGGCGGAAATTGTATAATGGATAATAAATGAGCAAATTGTGAATTCATAATTCGTAATTCTGTTATTATGGACTCAGAAAATTTAAATTCAGAACAAGAAAATAATAAAGCAAATAAAACCCAAAACAATTCCTTCTTAAGAGAGGGGTTGCTTTTTGTGAGAGAAACTTTAAGCATTGTTATTATTTGTCTGATCATTGTCGTGGCGGTGAGGCATTATTTGATCCAGCCGTTTTTTGTCAATGGCAAAAGTATGGAGCCGAATTTTTACAACGGCGAATATTTAATAGTTGACGAGCTGAGTTACCGTTTTAACGAACCGGCGAGAGGCGATGTCATTGTTTTCAAATATCCCAACGACCCTTCCCAATTTTATATTAAAAGAATTGTCGGACTGCCCAATGAAAAAGTGGTTATTGAAAATAATCGGATAATTATTTATAACGATCAATATTTGGGAGGAATGGCGCTGGACGAATCTTTGTATCTTGCCTCGGATATTATTACCAAAAGCAAGGGTCTGCCTTATTATAATTTGGGAGACGATGAATATTTTGTTTTAGGGGACAACAGAAATGTCAGCGCGGATTCAAGATTTTGGGGAGCGCTGGATGATGATCTGATAGTAGGGCGGGCATGGATCAGAGCCTGGCCGTTTGATCGATTTAAAATGTTTGAAGGAGTGGAATATTAAAATTCCCATTTGTCTGTCATTCCGACCGAAGTGACCCTGCGGCGATAGCCGAAGAGGGAACGGAGTGGAGGAATCTGTAAACCCCGTTCCAAATTTAGAAAATAAATAATTTGAAGTCTGAAAAAATAATTTGGAACGGGGTAAATATAAAATGCTTATTTCTAATAAAGACATTGTTAAACACATACTTTATTTACTGACAGATCCCTCGACTCCGTTTTGTCGCTAACGCTCCAAAGCTCCGCTCGGGATGACAAACTTAAACGCGTAATTCCTATATTGATTGGAAATTGGTTATTGAAAATTGAGAATTTATAAAATCCACCCCCAACCCTCTTCCAAGAGGGGAATAATTAAATCATTTATGAAAATCATTGCTATTTGCGGGAGTCCGCGAAAAGGGAATACGGAATTTATTTTGAAAAGAATTTTGACGAAAATGGAAGAGCAAGGCCATCAGACGAGACTAATTCTTTTGCGTGAAAAAAGAATCCAGTTTTGCGACGGGTGTTTAAGCTGCGATGAAACAGAAAAATGTAAACTGCGGGACGATATGCAGATAATTTATCCCCAGCTTGAAGAAAGCGATCTAATAATTTTCGGCAGCCCGGTTTATTTTAACAATGTTACCGGAATGATGAAAAATTTTATTGATCGGCTTCTTCCGTTTTATTATAAAAATAAACTGAGAGATAAAAAAATAGTGGCGGCAATTGTTGGGGCGTCTGATAAAATTGAGACGATTAAAAAATCAACTGATTGTATCAAAACAGCAGCTGATTTACTAAAGATGTCTTTTGTCGGTGATATTTATTTAGTGGCTAGAAAAAACGACGAGGTGGAAAATAATTCCGAGAGTCTGAAGCAGATAGATAAGTTTGCGGAGAATTTGGTGTCGTAAAATGTTTTTGTCATTAACATAATATGCTTTTTTATTTTGTCATTCTTGACAAAAAAAGCAATGTCATCCTGAACTTGTTTCAGGATCTGTCGTCTGTTATATTTAGCTTTAAGATAAATATAAAAGCATTATGTAGCATATAACAGATCCTGAAACAAGTTCAGGATGACAGTTAAAATTAAAATATACGGATATTCTTTGTATTTCTCCACACTCAGCATTTTACATTTTACATTTTACATTTTACACTTTTAACTTTTAACTTAAAACCATGCCTCGCAGAAAAAAAATAGTTCCAAAAAAAGTCAAAGGATTAAAAAAACCTTTGCAGTCTCCCAAGGGAGTAAGAGATATTTTACCGAACGAGCAGTATCTTTGGGACTTTGTTTTAAACACAGCCCGAAAAATAAGCGAGAGTTTTGGCTATGGAAAAATAGAAACTCCCATTTTTGAAAACACAACTTTATTTGAAAGAGGGGTGGGAGCTGATACCGATATTGTTGAGAAAGAAATGTATTCTTTCAACACTTTGGGCGGCGATAATTTAACTCTTCGTCCGGAAGGCACGGCGGGAGTGGCAAGGGCTTTTATTCAAAACGGGATGAGCAGGTGGCCCCAGCCGGTCAAGCTATATTATGACGGTCCGATGTTTCGCCACGAAAGCCCCCAGTCGGGGCGATTGAGGGAATTTCACCACTTCGGGTTTGAAATTTTAGGCGAACAGTCTTCCATCATTGACGCTCAAATAATTTATCTGGCTTGGAAGATATTTAATAAGCTGGGTTTAAAAAACGCCACGGTTCAGATCAACAGTATCGGTTGCTTAACATGCCGTTCGGCTTATAAAGACTTATTGACTGATTATTATCGGGCAAAAATCAGCAAACTCTGTCCCGATTGCCGAAGGAGACTGGCCAGAAATCCTCTTCGTTTGCTTGATTGCAAGGAAGAAAAATGTATGCAGGTTGCCGCTCTGGCTCCTCAAATATTGGATTGTCTCTGTGATGATTGCCATAATCATTTTAAAAGCGTTTTGGAATATTTGGATAGTTTGGAATTATCTTATGTTTTAAATCCGAATTTAGTTAGGGGGCTTGATTATTATACTAAAACCGTTTTTGAAATCTGGCCGGCGGGAGAGGAAGAAGAAAGCCGCCAATCGTCGCTGGGCGGCGGAGGGCGATACGATGATTTAGTGGAATTATTGGGAGGCGAGCCAACGCCGGCAGCCGGTTTTTCATTTGGAGTTGAAAGAGTTATAGAAGAAATAAAAAGACTGGACTTAGTCAAGAAACCAAAAATTGTCAGGCAAGTATTTTTGATCCAGTTGGGAGACTTGGCGAGAAAAAAGAGCTTGAAGCTTTTCAATACCTTAATGGACAGCCGTATTTTGGTGGCGGAATCTTTGGGAAGAGGCAGTATTAAATCCCAGCTGAAAATGGCGAATAAATTTCATACCAGATTTTCTCTAATTATTGGCCAAAAGGAAGCGCTGGACGATACGATTATCATCCGTGATATGGACAGCGGAATGCAAGAAGTGGTGGCGATGGAGAAGGTGGTTAAAGAAGTGAAGAAGAGACTGGCAAAATAATTTGACATTTGATATTTTTTATGGATTGTCTTTTTTGTAGAATTATTGCCGGCGAAATTCTGGCGGAGATAGTTTATCAGGACGAAGATGTTTTTGCTTTCAAGAATATTAAGCCGGAAGCGCCGGTTCATATTTTAATCATTCCTAAAAAGCATTTGGCGTCCGTAACTGAAGCTAATTTGGAGGACACTTTGCTGATGGGCAAGCTGATTATGACGGCGAAAAAACTGGCGGAGGATTTTGGAATTTCAAAAAGCGGGTATAAACTTTTAATCAGAGTTGGCAAAGGCGGGGGACAAGAGATTTTTCATATTCACCTTCATCTTGTCGGCGGAAAATAAGTTAGAGTTTATAATTATGATGGCAAAAGTCATTCAAAAAAAATCCCAACAAAATGATATTTGCTGGGTGATGTTTATTTTGGGGGCGCCGATAATATAATTTGTATCTAGCGAATTTATATGTGCTAGATAAATTATTAGTGCTATAACGCTAATTAATAATAGCGCTAATAATAAAATTATAAGAAGCTTTATTATCCTTGGTACCATTTTTCCTCCTCTGAAGTTTGTCTTTAAATACTTTTTATCATAAAAATAAGCCACTGTCAATTGTATCCGTGGTCTTGACGAATTTTGTTGGTGTGGTAGGTTGGAGTTACTTTAAACAAAGGAGGAAAATGATCTAATGGGTCTAATACCAGATGAAACTTTGAAAATTGAAGGTGAAGGGATAGAAGAGAAGGTGGATTTGTTTATTTCTTCGAATATGATTCCGCCTTTCACAAGCATGATGTTTGTTCCGTTAAGAGAGATAACAGGCAGGCTTCTTTCTGCAGTAGCTTTGAAAATAGCAGAAAAATATTCGGTTGTGTTATGGAATTCGGATGTGCCAGAATTTCATGGTTTAATATCTTTCGCTGTTTGTCTTAAAAAAGAGACAAGAAGTTATTTCTCTGAAAATCGCGAAGAAGAAGGGACTGAAGAAGAATATGAAATAGCCAAAGAAAAGCTGGCAGCTGCAGTCTTAGACCTTTTTGAGGTGATAGAAGAGTGTGCCAACAAGGCAGTAAACAACAGGTGAGCAATCATCTGTTTCTTTTTTTATTCCCAAATCTATGCTAAAATAGCTTTATGAAAAAAGAAATATCAAAAGCATATAATCCGCAGGAGGTTGAGGATAAGATATATAAAAAATGGGAAGAGTCGGGGTTTTTTCAGCCGGATAATTTAAGTTTGCCGGAAAATAAAAAAGGAGATAAAAAGAATAATTTTTCAATTTCTATGCCGCCGCCGAACGCGACGGGGGTTTTGCATTTGGGGCATGCTTCAATGCTGGCTTATCAGGATTTGATGATTAGATATAATCGTATGAAAGAAAAGCGAACTTTGTGGCTTCCGGGAACTGATCATGCTTCAATCGCGACACAGACAAAAGTTGAGAAGATAATCGCGGAAGAAGGGAAGACGAAATATGATTTGGGACGGGAAAAATTTTTGGAACGAGTAAATGAATATGTAGAAAATTCAAAAAATACGATTAAAAATCAAACAAGAAAAATGGGGTCTTCGTGTGATTGGTCGCGAGAGAGATACACGCTTGATGACGGTTTGTCTCGCGCTGTTCGGGAAGTGTTTGTAAAAATGTTCAATGACGAGTTGATATATCGCGGAGACAGGATCGTTAATTGGTGTCCGAGGTGCGAATCAACTTTAGCGGATGACGAGGTTGAGCATAAAGATCAAAAAGCAAATTTATATTATTTTAAATATGACAAAGATTTTCCAATTACGATCGCGACGACAAGGCCTGAAACAAAATTGGGCGACACGGCGGTCGCGGTAAATCCAAAAGATGAAAGATATAAAAAATACATCGGCAAAGTTTATAAAATAGATCTGGGAAACGGAGAACATAATATCAAGATCATTACGGATCGCGAAGTTGAAATGGAATTCGGGACCGGAGCGCTTGGAGTTACTCCTGCTCACAG
>DAOVOJ010000020.1 GCA_030629775.1 Candidatus Moraniibacteriota bacterium | reverse complement strand
TCCGCCGGACAAGGCCATTAAACTCGGAACTACCGCGATAGCGATCGCGTTGCGAAATCCAAACATTAATCACGTCAGAATCAAGATCGCGTTGATGATCCGTCCCGTTACCCATTGGATGTGAATTAAATATGGCAGAAATATTGCCATACTCGCCAATCCCGCAAACTGCGCAATAGAATTGGCATTAACTCGTTCAAATGTTTTTTCTTTTAGATATTGCATAGTTTTTTAGTTAAAAAATAATATTGGATTGACACACGAGCGAAGCGGAGCGTGTTATAATGTTTCGCCAAATAACAAACTACGCTCTGGATCGTTTGTCACTCCATAAAATATTTATTATAAATTTTACTCCGTCATCACACTCGCTTTTGCCACAATCCCGTAAAGTTCATCCAATTTTTCAGTCAGATCATTGATCTCTTTCGTCGTGCCTTCAACCGCCAGCGCGATCATGCCTGTGCAATTTTCCACGCAACTTCTCTGCACATTAACTCCCAGCCGCGACATAATCAAATGGCTATTTTCCGTAAGCATTTTATTAACATTCTCAGAATTCGTCTGCCTATCTTTGACTAAAATAGTAATCGTGGCAAGATGTTTTTTATTTGGCATAATTTTGAAATTTAGGTAATTAGTTTCTCAATTTTATTTATTATTTCTTCATCTTCAATAAGCCAAGCAAAAAGAACTTCGTCCTTAGACTCAAGAGCGTTAAGATATAAATCACCTCCATAAAAATATAATGAAAGTTCTTCTCCTTCTTTTAATCCTTTAACTTCAAACTTATTGTCTATATAAGATACTATCTCGTCTCGCAATTCTTCACTAATTTCCATTATACCATTCTCTTTTTCATTATCCCTTCCGCTAATCTCAATTTCCATTTCAATCATTTCTCTTAATTCCTCTTCGCTATATGCTTCTTTTTCGTTTTCCTTAAAAACTTGAGTTTCTTTTTTTTCAAACATATTTTTCTTAATTAAATACAACAATTAATTTCCACTAATCTCGCGTAGCAAATTTCTATTAATTTCTCTTTTTATACTCCGTATGTAAAACTTGATGCTCTAACTTCCCCCGCTCTTCCAACCACTTCAGCACTTCCAAAACTCCTTTATTTTTATGCGCTTCTCTTATTTTTTTACTTTTATCAATTTGATACAACGCCGCGATTCTTTTTTTCCTAATTTCATCAGTCGTCGGAATTGGCTGACCGCCGCCACCAATACATCCGCCTGGACATGCCATCACTTCAATATAATCGTAGTTATCTAAATTTTCTATCACTTGCTCAATGTTGCCGATACCGTTAACAACCACAATTCGCAATTTAGCGCCAGCGACTGAAACAGTTGCTTCTTTTACATTTTCAAGTCCGCGAACAGCTTTAAAATCCAGTTTTAATTTACACACTTTATTTTCCTTTTTCTTATCTCCGGCGCAAGCGAAAAATCGCGCGCTTCTCAAAGCTGATTCCATCACTCCCCCGCTTCCACCGTAAATAGCCGCCGCGCCACTGGACTCTCCCAACGGATGATCGGGTTGTTCTCCTTTTAATTTGGCAAAATTAACACAATTCCTTTTCATCATCCAGGCAAATTCCCTGGTCGTTAAAACATAATCAACCGGAAACATATTTTTTACTTTTAATTCTTTTCTTGCTGATTCAAACTTTTTCGCTGTGCAGGGCATAATAGAAACAACTATTATATCTTTCGGCTGAACATTCATTTTCTCCGCCCAATATGTTTTAATAATCCCTCCCAAATGAATATGCGGCGATCTGGAAGTTGTCAGATTTGGAATTAATTCCGGATGATAAAATTCAACATATTTTACCCAAGCCGGACAGCAGGAAGTTATCATCGGGAGTTTTACTTTTGAGTTTTTATTATTTACATCGGTCAATCTTTCCAACAGCTCTTTCGTTTCAACGATCGTTGTTACATCAGCGCCAAAATTTACATCAAAAACATGATCAAAACCAAGCTTTCTTAATCCCGCAACAACTTGACCAGTCGCGATTTTCCCGTAAGGCAAGCCAAATTCCTCGCCAATACTCACTCTAATTGAAGGCGCGAATTGCGCAATAACAATTTTACTTTTATCGTATAAAGATTTTTCAACATCTTCCCACTGGCTCTGTTCCTGCGCGGCTCCCGTAGGACAATGAACGGCGCATTGCCCGCAATAAATGCAATCAATTTTTTTGTCTCCAATTTTTTTATTCTCAACAACTTCCTGGTCAGCGCCCTTCCCTTTTAATTTAAGATAATTTATATTCTGTAAAACAGAACAAGCGTCAATGCAGTTGCAGCAATCAATGCATTGCGAACCGTCAATTTCAACAGCGTTGGCAAATTTATAAATTTTTCTTTCCTTTTTTCTGTCTGCAAATCTTTTAATTTTAATTTTATACTTATCAGCTAAATTTAACAAAGTGCAGTTAACATTCCAGATGCAATCTGGACATTTTTCAATATGTTCGGCAAATATTAATTCAATATTTAAATTACGAACTCTTTTAACTCTTTTTGTATTTGTGTAAATTTCCATGCCATCCTGAACTTGAGTTGAACAAGAAGTAACTAATTTTTTCATTCCCTTAATTTCCACCACGCAAATCCGACAATTCGCTTTCGGTGGAAAATCAGGATGACTGCAAAGTCCCGGAATTTCTATTCCATTTTCCCTTGCCACTCTCATAATTGTTTTATCAGAAGAGCAAGTTATTTCTCTATTATCAATTTTGATTTTAATTTTTTTCATTTTGTTGCTTGTTAATAATTTCTGTCATTCTGAACTTGTTTCATGATCTTTTTTATTTTAGGTTTAATTTATATTATTTATACCATACTTTCATCTACGGCGTAGACACAATTATTTTTTGTAATAATACAATCATCGTATTTTCGTTTTATTCAAAAGATTAGCAATTTATGGGTTTAGTTAGATTTAATAGAAAGCAGATTCTGAAACAAGTTCAGAATGACAATTATTTTACAAACCCATTACATTCTTTCGATACGATCTAATTGGTATTGAAACCACGCTGCCTAATCCGCAAAAAGATACTTCGTCTAAATTGTTTAGTAATTCCTCAATTAACTTCCAGTCTATATTATTAGAATTTATGATTTTCTCCAAACGAAAAACTCCCTCACGACACGGAGTGCATTGTCCGCAAGATTCATTAATAAAAAAACCAATCCATTTTTTAAATAATTCCTCTGACCTATGTTTTTTAGCATTAAATATCGTAATTGATCCGGCACCGCCGGCTAATTTGTCTAATTGTTTACTGTTTAATATTTCCCCGCTTGCGTCTCCGCCAACCTGAACAAAAAAACCAAACTCTGGATAGTTATTTGTTTCTCGCAATATTTTTTCAATAGTCCAATTATCAGACAATTCATAAACGCCGGCAGACAAACAATCTCCGCTAATAGTGTAAAATCTGTTTTCTTTATATTCGTTGTCAGCAACCAAACTGACATTATAAAATGTTTCTACATTATTTATTAAAGTTGGACAACTCCACAAACCATTAGTTGTTGGAAATGGCGGACGCAATCTCGGCTCAACTCGCTTCCCTTCTACGGCATTTAAAATAGAAGTCTCCTCACCGCCAATATATCCGGAGCCATCTGGTTTGATAAAAAGTTCTATATTATATTTTTTGTCGTCAGCTATAATTTTATTCAGTTTCCTGCCGAGTTTTTTGTAATATTCATGATTAATAAAAATATAACCGGAAATCCCCTCCTTAGGCAAGGAGGGGCTAGGGGTGGTAGAGTTATCAGACAAAAAATCAATCGCGATCTTCATTCCGTCTATTACTTTTTCGCCGAAATTTTCCAAAATATACCCATCCTTCTTAACGCCCGGCTCTCCCTCGGAAGCATTGCAAATCACATATTTTTTATCTCCTACTGCTTTTTTTACCATCTCCCATTTTATCGCAACAGGAAAACAACCACCGCCCCGCCCGACGAGATTCGCTTTTTTAATTTTGTTAAGTATGTTCATGATTATCTGCTCAACTTAAAAATATTTATCCGCCGACTTTACACACTCAACAATCAATTTAGCGCACTGTTCTAAATCTTTTAAATCTAAAACTTCAACCGGCGAATGAATATATCTTGTCGCAATGCTTATTCCTCCGGAAGGAATTCCCTGCCGGGTCAGATTTATAATCGCCGCGTCAGTCATCCCTCCCTCCATAACGCTCAGTTGGGAAGAAATTTTTCCTTTTTTGGCAGAGCTTTTCATCCAATCAAGCACCGATTCGGTAACCACAATTCCCCTTCCTTCCGCGTCGCTGACCGTAATAACGGGACCTTTACCGATTTCAAGAGAGGAGCTTTTCTTTTCCACTCCCGGATGATCGCCCGGAATTGTCGTGTCCACCGCCACCGCCACACTGGGGTTTAAACTGTACGCCGCCGTTCTGGCGCCCTTAAGTCCGATCTCTTCTTGAACCGTTCCGACAAAATATACTTCGGATTTAGTTTTTATTTTACTTAAAATCCGCGCCGCCTCAATCATAATTGTCAACCCGGCGCGATTATCCAACGCCTTGCCGGTAACTATTTCGTTTGATAGAGATTCCAGTTTTCTGTCCAGAGTTATCGTATCCCCCACTTCCACACCGATCTTGCGAGCGTCCTTATCGCTTTTGGCTCCGATATCAACATACATACTGTCAATCTCAATAACCTTTTTCGCCTCTTCGGATTTCATTATGTGCGGCGGTTTTGAACCGACCACTCCCAAAACGATTCCCTTCTTCGTGTGAATGAAAATTCTTTGGTTCAGCAGCGTCTGGTCAAACCATCCTCCTGATTTAGCAAAATACACAAATCCTTTTTCATCTATGTATTTAACCATAAATCCAATTTCGTCCATATGCGCCGCAATCATAATTGACGGTTTACCGCCGTTTTTTGTCGCGATCAAATTCCCCAATTTGTCGGTTTTTATTTTATCAACATACGGCTTTATTTCTTCTTCTAAAATATTTCTAACCTCTTTCTCATGCCCCGAAATCCCATGCGCGTTAGAAAGTTTCTCTAAAAGATTTTTGATTTTCTCTAAATTATTTATTTTTTTCTTTGCCATATTTTTTGTTAATAATTAAGGTTCAACTAATGAGAATTAAATAATTTTAGTTTTAGGTTTTATTTTCATTATGTTCAATCATCATAAATTTAAATACTCCATCTTGATGAAATTCCTTTCCAGTAATCATAGTAAAATCAGTCATATCGGATATTTTATCATCAGAAGCAGGAATGCTCCAACCATCGCCAGCGCTACCAGAATAAAAATTTTTATCTTTACTCATTAAAGAAAAAGCGTAACGATTATCTTCTATGTGATTAGAAAATTCTTGATTAAAAAGATTGTCAAATTCAACTCTTACTGGTCTATAAACATCACTGTGTTTTGCGTAAATCAAAGAATGTAAGTCGCGCCATATATCCATAGGAAATAAACGTTTTAAAAACTCATTTCCCGATTCAATTTCTTTGGTTATTAATTCTGATATTTTGTCATAATTAAGCTTGTTAAATTTTATATGCACATTTTTATTCTGCTGTTCTTGTAATTTATCATAAGCTTTCTCAAATATTATTTTCCATCCCTCCATTTGATTGATATCTTTCCTTAAAAATTCTACAGAGACATAAGGAGTGTATGGAGAAAGCTGAGAATTAACCCACAAACCCTCATTTATACTGTTTAATCTTTCTGCTGTAATTTTTTCCATATCCTCTCCTTTCTCCATTAGATCTTTCATAACAAAAGCTTTATGCTCGCCATAAAGCGATGAAGTGTAGTAACTGGCAAGAGAATCCTTATTCATTGACTTCAAAAATCCTTCTATTAATCCTATTGCTTCTTCGGTTTTAACAACAACCTCTTCGTAATTATTTTCAAGCAAGTTTGACATTTTTTGGCAATCCGAAACCCATTCTTTGGAATATTTTTCTTTGATATCTTCTAAGTGTTCTTTCTTATTTTCTTCTACTTCTGCTGTATTTCCCACTGAACGAGACATATTTCCACTTCCACCAAATAAATAAAATTTCCTGTCCAAAATCCACTCTTTAACTTCTTTATTTTTAGGACAAAATTCTATCAGTTTATATTTTAGTCCCTCAAACTCAACTTCTTTTTCGGTTCTTGAAAAATTTTGTTCAATAAAATTTTCCGATTTTTCAAAATCAAAATCTAGCATTTCACTTGTTTCACTTTCCATTTCTTTCTCTAAAAAATTTTGATCAAGTTTTTCCATATTTTTCAGCTTAATTTTTTCCTCAACCACTCCACCAACTCCCCCACCTTAACCCTCTCCTGCTTCATCGTATCTCTATCACGAACTGTCACCGCGTCATCATCTAAACTTTTAAAATCAACAGTCACACAATAAGGCGTGCCGATCTCGTCTTGTCTTCGATATCGTTTGCCGATGCTTTGTGATTCATCGTATTGAGATGCGAATTCTGTTTTTACCAGATCAAAAACTTCTTTCGCCTTTTTGCTTAAATTTTCTTTTTTAGATAAAGGCAAAATCGCCACTTTCACGGGCGCGATGTTTTTATTGAATTTCATTACTACTCTCGTCTCGGTTTTTCCGTCAGCGGTCGGCGCTTCTTCCTCACAATAGGCATCAATCATTACCGCTAAAACGCTACGATCCACGCCGAAAGTCGGCTCAATAACATGCGGAATATATTTTCTGTTATTTTCCGTATCAAAATATTCCATACTCTGTTTGCTGTGTTCTTGATGTTGAGTTAGATCAAAATCGCCGCGATACGCCAAGCCGTAAAGCTCTTTTGTTCCAAACGGAAAGTTGTATTCAAAATCAATTGTTTTCTTGCTGTAATGTGAAAGCTCGTCTTTGTCGTGTTCGCGAATTGAATAATTTTCTTTCTTTACACCGATATAATCCAACCAGCTTGCCATTTGTTCCTGCCAATATTCAAACGATTTCTCCCAGTCTTTTTCATTAATAAAATATTCAATTTCCATCTGTTCAAATTCTATCGTTCGAAAAATAAAATTCCCGGGAGTTATTTCATTGCGGAATGCCTTTCCAATTTGCGCGATGCCAAACGGAATTTTTTTATGGGTTGAACTTAAAACATTTTTGAAATTAACGAACATCGCCTGCGCGGTCTCTGGACGAAGATAAATTATATTTTTATCTTCTTCCGTAACGCCCTGAAAAGTCTTAAACATAAGACCAAATTTTCTGGCATTCGTAAAATCTTTTTTCCCGCAAACCGGACATTTAATATTATTTTCTTCTATTAACTTCGTCATATCCTCGGGAGTCATTCCTTCAGCTTTTATATTCAGACTGTCTTCAATTAAATGATCTGCTCTAATTCTCGCTTTGCACGCCTTACAGTCAATAAGAGCGTCATTAAATCCTGCGATGTGTCCTGATGCTTCCCAAACCCGACTATTCATTAAAATCGCGGCGTCTAAACCAACCACATCCTCCCTGTTTTTAACAAAAAATTTCCACCAAGCTTGTTTGATATTATTTTTCAGCTCTACGCCAACAGGTCCGTAGTCCCAAGTATTCGCCAGCCCGCCATAGATCTCACTTCCCGGAAAAACAAAACCACGTCGCTTGGCAAGCGAAGTGATCTTATCCATTAAATTTTGACGATCATTTTTTTGAGACATAGATTTTACTTAATTTTATTTTAGCATATTAGAGCGGAATTGTAAAAAATTATAAATTCAAAAACAAATTTACCGCGTATCCTAAAATTGCGAAGAATGCGATGAAGGGCAGGGCGGGAATGGCCGCTTTCTTTTTTTGAGTGACGAAAAATAAATGATCGGCGAGAAGTCCGATAATTGCTCCGACGATAATTGCGGCTGAATAAGACATTCCCAAAGGTAAAGCGGAGACGGAAAAAAATAAAGGGAGAGCTAAATCGCCCGTGCCAATAAAAATATAGCCCTTACTTTTATCAAGATTTTTTAATTTACTATTCCAGTCTGAAATTTTATTTGGAACGATAAGCGCTAAATAAACTCCTCTTTTGGAGATTTCTTTGAAAAGTTTGACCATATGCCGAGTTTTGTAAATAGCGATAATGTCGTAAATTGAGAGAAATATTAAAATTAGAACTACTAAATTCGGTTCAACGCTCAATCCTAAACTAGCGGCAATTCCAGCTGTCGCTAAAATAATTGCCAGGTTTTGCGTCCAGATTTTCGGCAGGGCAAATCGCAGTCCCACTATGCCAAAAGAAAATAAAAAAGCGAGCCACGGAGACACAACCAGTCCCAACGGACCCTGAGCGCCGAAAATAACCAGTCCGCCAAAAAGAACTTGAAAAAGAAATCTGCCTTTAAACGCTTTAAGGAAAAATAACATTAAAGCGGTAGCGATTAAAAAAGAAACTAGAAATTGAAAAAGTTCAAGCTGAGCCGGTTCAAATGGCGGCGTTGTTGCCGGCGGGACATAAACCGATTTTACCGGCTCGCCGGTATAAGCCACTTTGCCAGTAATCATACTGGAAGCAGTCGCCAAACTTAAAACAGCGGCGATGATAAAAATGGCTGCTGACTGGAAAAAGATGTTGAGTTTTAGGTTCTTGAAAATCATTAATAGTGAATTATAAAATTACTTTGAATTACGAAACTTAATTTTTTACCGTCATTGCCGCGCTCCGTTCATTCGCCTACCGGCGAATTCACTCCGCTCGCAATGACGGTTTATAATTCTATTTCCGCTTTTTATTTTTAGCCGGCGCGCTTTTTATCCTGCTCGGCGTTCGGTAAGCGGTTTTATTTTTGTGGCATTTTTTGGAAGAAAATTTTTTCATAAATATAAACCTCCCCCTACCCCCTCCTTGGCAAGGAGGGGAATTTTTTATTTATAAATAATCATCTGATCAACCGTGGTGGTGGTATTATAAACCGAGCCGATATATTTTCGGGTGGAATCCAGATAAATATTGGCGCCGCTTTTTCCCGCCCAGCGGATCGGATCGTGAACGATGTATTTCCCTTTGCTGTCCTTGCTGTGAATGACGACATAATGCCCCGCTCCCCGTCCGTTGGCTCTGATAAAAACAATTACGGGATGACCGGCGGCAATTTCACGATCAATTACTTTCCAGTCAGTTTTGCTTAATCCGCTGGAACGATGACTGACATCCGCGACGCGATCCAAAAATCTCCACTGACTTGGCCAGGAGATAAGATCGCGATAAAAAATTCGCTGTTTCGCCAGCCGTCCCGGGTCAATATCAATGCCATAATACTTAAAAACCATCGCCACGCAGGAAACAGCGCAGCCGTAATTTCTAATGGAAGAGCTTGAAAAGCCGATCGTTTTATCCGCCCATCGAGAATCCTGCTGAGAAAAATACCAGCTTGAAGAAGCCAGGCCGTCAGAAGGCTTAGCCTCTAAGGCCGATAAGCGGGAAATTTCCGCCTCCTGCTCTCTCTGTAAATTACTGATATCGCCTAATAACTGGGCTTTTTGGCGATGAATATTAGAAAGTAAATCCTGATACTTATATTCCTTGCCCTTTGTTTCCTCCAGCAATCTTTCCTTGGCTTCTTTCTGGACGGTCAGCATTTCTTTCTGGGTTTCCAATTCTTGATCGAGTTTTTCCAACTCCTCTTTTTTATTTTCCAACTCCTCTTTTTTATCCCTTAATTCCGTTTTGGTTTTTTTCAATTCCGTCAAAGTTTCCTGAGCGGTTTTTTGCATCGTTTCAATGTATTCAATTTCATTCAAAAAATCAGAAAACCGATCGTTCTTGAGTAAAATCTCAAGAATGGTTTCTTGATCGTAGTCGTGCACCTGCCGAATTAAAATTATCAGAACTTCTTTCTGGCGTTCAATTTCTTCTTCTTTCTTTTTAATCTTAATTTCTAAATTATCAATTTCCAGATTATTTTTTTCTATTTCCGCTTGAGTCATTTCTATTTCCAGTTCCAGCTGGGCTTCTTCCGCGTCTAAAAGGCTAATTTCGTTCTGAAGAGTTTGCTCCTGAACACGAATATTTTTTATGTTGCTTTTATATTCATCCGCCTGGTTTTGAAGTTCGGTGATCTGGCTGTTCTTGCCCTCAATTTCTTTTTCTATCTCCTCCACCAAATCCGCCCGCGAATCAAAAACCGGCAAAGCGATGAAAATAGCCAGGGTTAAAACGAGGATAAGAAGTTTTATTTGACGAATGTGTTTCATAATTTATATTTGGAGTCAGGGCTTCAGCCCGAGAGCATGTCAGTCTAAACTTATTGCGAGAGCGCTAAAACCCGTCATGCTCAATTGTAAAATCTTTAATGGGATATCTCGCAAAACATTCACTTAACCAATCAATTCCTTCTTTATCAACCCAATATTTATAACTACAAAACTGATAATCTAAAGCTTCTTCCTGTAAGTTTACATAGCCGTGCTTTACCGGATTGTGATGCTCATAATTAAAGTGCAGGAAAAAATCTTTTTCATTTCTAATACAATGATCCCAATATTGATACCAGATTTTTCTCCCAGACTTATTTTCCAGCTCATTTAATGTTTTAGAACTTTTGCCATTTATAAATCCTATAAAATTTGTCAGTTCAACTCCTTTTTGGATTTTGAAAAGCAAATGATAATGATTGTTTAAAATAACAAAAGCGTAAAGGTCAACTTTAAATTTTTTAATCCCCTCTTTAAGGGCATCATAAATAATTTTTCTTTTACTAGGACCGATAAAATAACTTTCCGCGTCTATCGTTCTCGCGGTAATAAAATAAATGGAGTTATCTTTATACCAGTGCGGTGGATGATGTTGTCTAAACATAATTTAGTTTTGTAAAATAAAATTAAGTGACTTGGCACATTCTCGGGCTGAAGCCCTTACTCCAAGAAACAGATCGTTTTTTGGAGTAAGGGCTTTAGCCCGACTTTGTGTTAGTCTTATCTGGTGTCTTACTCCAATAAACGCATCCCTTCCCCAACTCTCCTCAAAACCTTCTCTTTTCCTAAAACCTCTCCCACCTCAAATGGCCCCGGGGAGCCTTTCATACCTGTCAGGGAAACTCGCAGGGGCCATAATAATTTTCCCGTTTTAATGTCTTTCCGTTCCATTAGATCTTTCAAAACTTTTTCTAAATTATTTTTCGTAAAATCTTTCTCGTCTATTTTTTCCAGTTCCCGATAAGCCAGCTCCAAATTTTTTCTTACTTCCTCGGAACTCATCTTTTTCCAAATCAACAAATCTTTATCATAATCCAATTTATCAACAAAAATAAACTTCACCAACTCCCCTATCTCGGAAAGTTTTTTTATTCTATCTTGTTCAAGCGCGACAACTTTTTTTAAATAATCAAAGCTAACCTCCCCGCCGGAATTTTGAATTTTGAATTTTGAATTTTGAATTTTATTTGTGATTTGTAATTTTGAATTTGTAATTTTTTCAATCAGTCCTGCTTTGATTAAATATGGCACGCATAGACTAGTTAGTTTGCCTAAATCCATCTCCCGAATATACATCCCGTTTATCCAATCCAATTTTTCCAAATTAAAAACCGCGCCGTATTTATTGACGCCGGACAAGTCAAATCTTTTTATCATTTCGTCAAGCGAGAAAATCTCTTCTTCGGTTTTAGGATTCCAGCCAAGGAGCAAAATAAAATTCAAAAGCGCTTCCGGCAGGTAGCCTTTTTCCAAATAATCTTCAACCGCGACATCGCCTTGCCGTTTGCTTAATTTGCTTTTGTCGGGGTTCAATAAAAGGGGCAGATGAGCGAATTGGGGCGGTTCCCAGCCAAATGCTTGATATAAAATAATATGTTTTGGTGTAGAGGGCAGCCACTCTTCTCCTCTGATGATATGGGAAATTTCCATCAGGTGGTCGTCAACGACGCTTGCCAGATGGTAAGTCGGATAGCCGTCCGACTTGATTAAAATTTGATCGTCAAGTAGTTTATTTTCTACCGATATTTTTCCGTAAATTAGATCGGTAAGATCAGTTCTTCCTTCTTCGGAAATTTTTAACCTCACCGTGTACGGTTTATTTTCTTTTAAAAATTTATCTATTTCTTCCTGCTTTAAATCACGACAATGACCGTCATAACGCGTCGGCTCTTTTCTCGCCTGCTGTTCTTCTCTCATTTTTTTTAATCTTTCCGGAGAGCAAAAACAATAATAAGCTTTTTTATTTTTTATTAATTCGTCGGCATATTTTTTGTAAATTTCCAAACGTTGCGACTGGATGTAAAATTGTAGAGACGGGTCGCGACCCGTTTCTGCAAATTCCAATCCCATTTTGTTTAAAATATCCAAAGTATCTTCCATCGCTCCCGACACGGTTCTTTTGGCGTCCGTGTCTTCAATCCGCAATATAAAATCACCGCCGTTATGCTTGGCGAAAAGATAATTATACAAAGCCGTTCTTAAACCGCCGACATGAAATTTCCCCGTCGGACTCGGCGCGTATCTTGTTCTGATTTTTTGGGTCATCTTGATTTTGTTTACTTACTTTTCTTTTTTTATTCTATCATTTTTTAATTGGGATGACAAACCCTTGACGGATTTTTTACTCGTGTTATATTAGGAAAGTTGAAAGTTCTTTAACAATTTACAACCATAAAAATTAAAACCATAATTACAATTTTGTGTAGTTGTCCTGACATTCAAACTTCAAGAATTTTATCCCGATTTATCGGGACATAAAATATCTTTTTTTGAGAGTTTGATCCTGGCTCAGGATGAACGCTCGCGGTGTGGATAAGGCATGCAAGTCAAACGGACCACTTCGGTGGTTAGTGGCGAACTGGTGAGTAATACGTGGGTATCTACCTTGAAGTCTGGAATAACTCCGAGAAATCGGAGCTAATACCGGATAGTCCCGAAAGGGTAAAGATTTATTGCTTCAAGAGGAGCCTGCGCGCTATCAGCTTGTTGGCGGGATAATAGCCCACCAAGGCAATGACGGCTAGGAGGCCCGAGAGGGTGTTCTCCCACATTGGCACTGAGACACTGGCCAAACTCCTACGGGAGGCTGCAGTCGAGAATCTTCGGCAATGCGCGAAAGCGTGACCGAGCGACACCGCGTGAATGATGAAGGCCTTCGGGTCGTAAAATTCTTTTGTTAGGGAAAAATGGTAATTGCTTTTTTGGTGTTAGAATATAATAGGAGGATTAAAATGGGAATACTAAATAAATTTGTAGAACGAGGAAAATGTGCTATTGGTTTATTAACATTCATAATAACTGTCATAATGGCAGTATTGATGTGTAGACCGATATTATATAATATCTGGTTTGTTGATACCGACTTCCTGACTTTTACGGGAAAAATAGTATTTTCAGTGTTCATTTTTCTTTTAGGAGGAATGATAATATTCACAGGGATAGTACTTCTCAAGGTAATTGGACCTAATTGCAAGACGACTTTTGCAATAGAGAAAATATTTAAACTGGACGAGAGATTATTAAAGTTCTAAGAGTAAATGGGAGGAGAATTATAATTTTTTTCTTCTCTCTAAATTTTTTTCTAACCCCCAAAAAGCAGTTACCAATTGATATTACCTGACGAATAAGAGGTTGCTAACTCTGTGCCAGCAGCAGCGGTAATACAGAGACCTCGAGCGTTATCCGGATTTATTGGGCGTAAAGCGTCTGTAGGCGGATTGAAAAGTCAATCGTTAAATCCCGAAGCTCAACTTCGGAACCGCGGTTGAAACTGTCAGTCTAGAGATTGGTAGAGGCAAGTGGAACTTATAGTGTAGTAGTAAAATGCGTTGATACTATAAGGAACACCAAAGGCGAAGGCATCTTGCTGGACCAATTCTGACGCTGAGAGACGAAAGCGTGGGTAGCGAATG
Source organism: Candidatus Moraniibacteriota bacterium (assembly GCA_030629775.1). Lineage (GTDB taxonomy): Bacteria > Patescibacteriota > Minisyncoccia > JAHIHE01 > DAOVOJ01 > DAOVOJ01. The sequence goes on along the minus strand of DAOVOJ010000020.1, from coordinate 513 downwards.
GGATTAGATACCCCAGTAGTCCACGCCGTAAACGATGGATATTAGGCATTAGGAGTGTCGACCCTTTTAGTGCCGAAGCTAACGCATTAAATATCCCGCCTGGGAAGTACGGCCGCAAGGCTAAAACTCAAAGGAATAGACGGGGACCTGCACAAGCGGTGGAGCACGTGGTTTAATTCGACGATAAGCGAGGAACCTTACCGAGGTTTGAAATCTCCCGAATCCCTGAGAAATCAGGGAGTGCCGCAAGGAACGGGATGACAGGTGCTGCATGGTTGCCGTCAGCTCGTGCTGTGAAGTGTTCGGTTAAGTCCAGGAACGAGCGCAACCCCTGCCCTAATTTATATTCCATTAGGGGACTGCCCGGGTTAACTGGGAGGAAGATGGGGACGACGTCAAATCAGCATGGCCCTTGACACCTCGGGCTACACACATGCTACAATGGGAAGGACAAAGGGTCGCCAAACCGCAAGGTGGAGCTAATCCCGACAAACCTTTCCTCAGTTCGGATTG
>DAOVOJ010000051.1 GCA_030629775.1 Candidatus Moraniibacteriota bacterium | reverse complement strand
GGGGTTCAAAATTTTGAATCCCTACAAACGCAAACGCAAAATGTAGGGGCACAAAATTTTGTGCCCCTACGAGGCGGATTTTTATTTATTACAATAATAAAATTATAAAAACAAAAAAATGTCCAAGAATTATAATCCCAAAATCCACCATCGCCAATCAATGCGATTGAAAGGACGCGATTATTCACAGGAAGGATATTATTTTGTTACAATTTGTACAAAAAATAAAGTTGAATGTTTTGGCGAAATCATAAATGGGAAAATGGAATTATCAGAAATAGGGAAAATTGCGAATCAATGCTGGTTGGAAATTCCAAAACATTTTCCAAATACAAAATTAGATGAACATATCATAATGCCAAATCATATTCACGGGATTATCGTGATTAACGCAAATGATGATATTGTAGGGGCACAAAATTTTGTGCCCCTACAACAAACAAATAAATTTCAACGCATTATTCCCAGATCATTAGGGTCAATAATCCGCGGTTTTAAAATTGGCGTAACAAAATGGTGCCGTCAAAATAATTACGATTTCCAATGGCAGAAATCATTTTATGACCACATTATCCGCAATGAAAAATCATTAGACAAAATCCGCGAATATGTTAGAAATAATCCGCCGCAATGGGAATTGGACAGGAATAATCCGGAGAATTTGTTCATGTAATGTTTACTTTGGTTACTAATCCGCTGGCTTCATAGTGGCGATAGTCCTGTGGAGCCTTAGCGCAGACCGTCACCATTTACTATATTTTCAAATTTTCAAACAGCTTGCAAATAGGCTCCACAGCCCGGAGCTTGCCCCGTACCACGATACGGGGGGACTATGGAGCCAGCGATGCCTTGGCGTCTTATAAGACAACGGGTGTTTTGTGTAAGATTTTATTAAAGCGGCATTTTGCGAAATGTCGCTTTTTGTTTTCTGCCGTATCCGTAGAGACGAGGCATTGCCTCGTCTCTACCTAATACAATAATATAAACATTGTTTATTGAGCGTTAAAGTGTTAATATATCATTATGAACGACACTGAGGAAATAAAATCAAGGCTGGATATCGCGGAGGTGATTTCGGGGTATTTGCGTTTGACGAAGGCGGGGCGGAATTTTAAGGCGCTTTGCCCCTTTCATAATGAAAAAACCCCGTCTTTTACGGTTAATCCCGAACGGCAGATCTGGCATTGTTTTGGGTGTAATGAAGGCGGGGACATTTTTACTTTTGTGATGAAAATGGAGGGATTGGAATTTAAGGAGGCGCTTCAACTATTGGCCGAAAGAGCGGGAGTGGAATTGAAAAATTTTAATCCGGCGGAAAGCGGCAAAAAAAATAAACTGATAGAGGTAATTAAAATATCAACCAGATTTTTTCAGGAATGCTTAAAAGTGAAAGGAGGCAAAAAGGCTAAGGAATATTTTAAAGATCGCGGCTTGAAAGACGAGACGATTGAAAATTTTAAACTTGGCTACGCGCCGAATTCTTGGAATTTGCTTTCTGATTTTTTAAAGAAAAAAGGCTTTAAGGACGAGGAAATTTTTTTAAGCGGAATGTCGGTTAAAAAAGAAAGAGGCGGTTATTACGATCGTTTTCGCGATCGTCTGATCTTCCCGATCGCCAATATCAGCGGCGAGATCATCGGCTTCAGCGCTCGGGCGATGCCGGGGGCGGATGAGAAATCCGCCAAATACATTAACACTCCCGAGACGCCGATTTACAACAAAAGCCGCGTTTTGTTCGGTTTGGAGAAAGCTAAACTGGCGATAAGAAAACAGGACAGATGCGTTTTGGTTGAGGGAAATATGGATGTCATTATGTCCCATCAGGCGGGAGTGGAGAACGCCGTTGCCACTTCCGGGACGGCTTTGACTGTTGAACAATTAAGGATAATCAAAAGATATACCGACAATATCGCGCTTGCTTTTGATGTTGACGAGGCGGGTAACAAAGCCGCCAAGCGGGGGATAGAGTTGGCTTTTCAAGAGGAAATGAATGTTTCCGTCATTCCTATTCCCGAGGGCAAGGATCCGGCGGACACGGTAAAAAATAATCCGGAAGAATGGGTTAAGGCGGCGGAAAGTTCCCAGCCGGTGATTGACTTTTATTTTGATCAGGCGTTTTCTAAATTTAACCCAAAAGATGTTCAGGGAAAAAAAGAAATCGCCAAAGAGATGCTCAACATTATCGGAAAAATTTCCAATAAAATAGAGCAGGCGCACTATCTTCAAATTTTAGCGGGAAGACTGGAAGTTGACGAAAGTATTTTAAGGGAAACTTTGCGAAAATCCAAAATAACCAAATCGCCTTACTTGCCTTCTGACGATAAAAGTGGTAAAATAAAAACAACTGACAAGAAAACTCAACTTCAAGAAAGATTGGTCAGTTTTGTTATTATTTGTCCGGAGTTATTCGGAGATATTGTTCCAAGAATAAAAGACGGTTTAATAATTACCGATTCAACTTTAAAGAAGATAATTGATTTGATAATTAATGGCTGCGGTAAAGAGCGAATAACGGCTCAAGATCTAAAAATAATAAAAGAAAATTCGGATCCTGAATCATCGGCAAAGTGGGATTTGCTTGCTATGAAAGCGGAGATGGAAATTGAGAGGGGAGTTGACGCCGGAGAGGAAGTTAAAATTTGTTTAAACGAGCTGGAGAAAATTAATATTAATGAAGCCCGCAAAAATCTGGAAGCCGATTTAAAAAAAGCGACGCGGGAAAATGATCAGGAAGCTTGTAAATTATTATTGGGAGAAATAGATAAGTTGGACAAGAGGAGAAATGAGATTGATGAAAATTAGGAGCTGGAATCTAGAATCTAGAATCTAGAATCTAGAATTTGGAGATTTCTATCCTGTCTTGACAGGGGTTTTTCACGGGAAATATTATAGGATTAGGAATTGCGCGTTTGTCATTCCGACCGAAGTGACCCTGCGGCGATAGCCGAAGAGGGAACGGAGTGGAGGAATCTGTGTTTTTTCACACTGTCATTCTGAGCGACGATAGGAGTCGAAGAATCTCGTGCCAAGCAGATGAGTCGTAATATAACGCTATGTGAAACTAACACGGGATCCTTCGGCTCGTGCCTCGCTCAGGATGACAAATTTAAACATAATTTTTAAAATTAAACAAGCTTAATTTTTTATATGAAACCGCTCTCAAGAGAGCGTAGAATAGAATTTATTTATGTCAAATAAAAAAACAAAAACCAAAACAAAAAAAACGATTAAAACTGGAAAAATTGCTGGTGGCGTTAAGGTGAAAAATAAAATTGTTAAGAAAAGTAAAGTGAAAAGTAAGATAAAAAAAGCGGCGGTCAAAACTAAAACTAAAATTAAAGATAAGCCTAAGCCTAAGTTTAATTCTAAAGCTAAAACTAAAATTAAAGCAAAAGTTGGCAAGAAAACTTCCGCGTTGAAATTAGTGAAGAAAGTTAAAAAGAATGTTAGAAAAAATAAGGCGGTTAAAAAAACAGTCGCGAAAGCAAATAAAAAAATTGCCGCCGCCGTTAAAACTAAAAAAAGCGCGGTTAAAAAAACTAAAAAAGTCAAGAAAGCAAATAAAAAAGAAAAAAGGCAAATAAAAAAGAAAGCTCCTGTTGGAAAAAATAAAATCACCGAGGAAAATATTTCGGAATTGATCGAGCGGGGGAGGTCGCGAGGCTTTGTGACCGAGCAGGAAATTTTACATATCATTCCTAATATAGAGGAAGATCTGAGCGGATTGGAGCGTCTTTATGAACGGATTGAGGAAAGTAATATCAAAATTGAAAGTGCTAAGGCAATAATTGACGAGCCAGTTTCGGTTGGCAAACAGAACAAAAAGGGCGATAAGAAAGGCAAAGAAAAAAAGAAGGTTAAAAAGGTTTCTCCAGTCGCAGATGATTCAAAGATTATTTCAGGCGATTCGGTTCAAATGTATTTAAAGGAAATCGGGCAAGTTCCTTTGCTAAAAGCGGAGGAAGAGGTCACTCTGGCGAAGAGAATTGAAAAAGGCGATGTTACGGCGAAGCAAGGACTAGCTGAGGCCAATCTTCGTTTAGTGGTCAGTATTGCCAAAAAGTATGTCGGGCGAAGCCCTAATCTGACTTTGTTGGATTTAATTCAGGAAGGCAATATCGGGCTTTTTCGGGCGGTAGAAAAATTTGATTATCATAAAGGATACAAATTTTCCACTTACGCCACCTGGTGGATTCGCCAGGCGATCACCCGCGCTTTGGCGGATCAGTCCCGAACGATCAGAATTCCGGTGCATATGGTGGAAACGATCAATAAATTTATCCAGGTGAATCGCCGCCTGGTTCAGGATCTTGGCCGCGAACCTTTGCCTGAGGAAATCGCTACGGAAATGGATATAGATATTTCCAAGGTTAGGCATATTATGAAAGTTTCTCAGGATACTGTTTCTTTGGAAACTTCAATCGGCGACAGCGACGAAGAAAGCACTTTAAAAGATTTTATTGAAGATACCGAAGCGGTGCTGCCTTCGCAGACGGCGGCGCGGCGGCTCTTAAAGGAATATATCGCCGAAGTGATCGTGGAGCTTTCTCCGCGCGAACAGAAAATTCTGAGAATGAGGTTCGGACTGGAGGACGGAGTTACGCACACTCTTGAAGAAATAGGCCAGGAGTTCGGAGTTACCCGGGAAAGAATCAGGCAAATTGAAGCGAAAGCGATGGAGAGGATCAGGAAGCATGGAGTGGCGAAGAAGTTGAGGGATTATTGAGGCGGAATAGCGAATTGCGAATTGAGAATTATTTTTAAAAACAAACTTGAAATTTCACCGTCATTGCGAGCGGAGTGAATTCGCCAGCAGGCGAATGAACGGAGCGCGGCAATCCCGTGCCATAAATCTATGAGCTGTCGTTATAAGATTGCCGCGTTGCCTTCTCGCGAACTGCGTTCGCTCGGGCTCCTCGCAATGACAATAAAATCTCATATTTTGTAATTTAAAATAATTACTTTTATGTTTTTAAAATCTAAAAACTTAATTATCGCTGTAATTGTTTTTAGCGCAATGCTTTTTTCTTTTTCTCAGGCTTCTTTAAGTAGAGAAGTTGATCCGGATTTCAATCCTAGCGATCTTCTTTCTGATGAAGAGATGTTGGATTATCGGTCAATGAGCTTGAAAGAGATAGAAAATTTTTTAGCAAGTAAAGATGGGGTTTTGAAAAATTACGCTTGCCGGGAAGTAGAAATGGAAATAATAGAGGAAGTGGAAGATACGAATAGTAATAACACTATTAATAATAATGGCGAAGTGGAGGGCGAGCAGAGTTGTGGCGATTATTTGGATCCTGCAAATTCTGCCTGTTTAATAAATGGTCCGGGCTGGTGTCCGGATGACCAAAATAATGATTCTTTACAGGTAAAAAAAGTCCAGAGTTTTTTTGATGGTTATTATAGAGATATTACTCTTGCCGCGACAGGAATTTTTAATCGGGCGACTTTTGATTTGGCAATAAGATTTCAGAATGAATATAAAGCGGAAATATTAACTGACTGTGGGCTTACCAGCGCGACTGGCTATGTAGGTCCATCTACTATTAGGCAAATTAATAAGCTTTATTGTCAAAAGATGAACTCTTCTCCTTTGGGAGTGGTGGTGGATTCGGATAATGGTTCCGGCGATGGCGATAAAGAAACGGAAATGGTTTGGCAGTGTTATTTAAATTCCAATTCTCTTCCTAAAAAGGAAACCGACGGTCAAGAATGGACGGCGGCGGAAGTGATTTATAATTTAGCTCAGGAATATAAAATAAATCCGAAAGTAATTTTAGTCACTTTACAGAAAGAACAAAGTTTGGTTAATAATTCTAATCCGTCGCAGGGATTAGATCACGCGCTGGACTGGGCGATGGGATACGGATGT
>DAOVOJ010000012.1 GCA_030629775.1 Candidatus Moraniibacteriota bacterium | reverse complement strand
CTTGACACCAGCCAAGCGGTAGGGACGAGGTTTGAGGTGTCGAAGAGAGAATAGAGGAAACAATTTTTCAATTTACAATTTCTAATTTTCAATCAATTTTCAATAAAACAATTTTTAATGATTTATCTCGAAGTCTCGGGATTGAAAATTAAAAATTAATAACTAAACCAAAATGTCCAATAGTAATAATAATTTTTCCAGCACTCAAAGTTATCTTGAAATTTCTGAAATAAAAGATAATGTTGTTGTGCTAAAAAAAGGAGGTTTGAGGGCGGTCTTGATGGTTTCAAGCATTAATTTTGCTTTGAAATCAATTGACGAGCAGGACGCCATTATTTATAATTTTCAAAGTTTTCTGAACTCTCTTGATTTTCCAATTCAAGTTGTTGTTAATTCTCGCCAGTTGAATCTTGATAATTATATCGGCCAGCTTAAAGACAGAGAAAAAAAACAAACTAATGATCTTCTGCGTCTTCAGACCGCTAGTTATCTGGAATATATTCAGGGGTTGATAAAAATGGCCAACATTGTCACCAAGACATTCTATGTCATTGTTCCCTTCGCTCCTTCTGAAGCGAAAGGCGGAGGTATAATGTCAAAATTAAAAGTAATCAGTTCCCCGACTTCTAAAATTTTAGGCAGTCGGGAAGCGTTTGAAAAGTATAAAGATCAGTTGTGGCAAAGAGTTGACCATGTCGTTAATAATCTTGGCGGAGCGGGGCTACGGATGACGGTTTTAAACACGCAGGAATTAATCGAGCTTTATTATAATTTATATAATCCGGATATCTCAGAAAAAAAAGGGCTGGCGGATATTAATGATTTGGATTTGGCAATATAAAACGTATAACGCAAGAAAAAATGTTATATGCTAAAATTTACCCTAAATTACAAAACTCCTCCCCTTAGACAAGGGGAGTCCAGGAAGGGTTGGAAAAAATAAATCTTATTTCTAACCACCCCTAACCCCTCCTTGCCAAGGAGGGGAATAAATTATATTTTGTAATTCAAGGTATTATATTTTTAAAGTAATTTTTATTTTTTATGTTTAAAAATTTATTATCTAAAAATAAACCAAACAAAAAAACTAATCCTGAAAATCAGAAGGGTGTTTTGGAGTCGGAAAAAATCTATCAGAAAGGGATGGCGACGGTAAAGGATATTATCGCGCCGGCAAGTTTCAAAATAAATGTTGATCATATTAAAGTCAACAAAAAACTGGCTTCCACTTTATTTATTTATACCTATCCCAGATATTTGCAAACCAACTGGCTTTCGCCGATTATCAATATGGATGTTACTTTTGATTTGGCGATTTTTATTCATCCGATCGGCACCGCTGAGATTTTAAAAAACCTTAAAAAGACGGTAACCCAGATTCAGTCGCGAGTGTCAATGGAAGAAGAAAAAGGAATGGTCAGGGATCCAATGTTGGAAACGGCTTACCAGGATGTGGAAAGTTTGAGAGACGATTTGATGCAGGGAACGGAACATTTTTTTCAATTCGGCCTGTACATTACTGTTTACGCTGACAACAAAAAAGATATAGCGCAAGTGGAAACCAAAATTGAATCAATGCTGGAAACGAAATTAATTTACGCCAAACCGGCAACTATGCAAATGGACGACGGCTTCGTTTCAACTTTGCCGCTGGGAAGCGACCGGCTATCGGTCGGGAATAATATGAACACCTCGCCGCTTTCTACCGCCTTCCCTTTTGTTTCAAGCGATCTGACCTCTAATCAAGGAATTCTTTATGGCATCAATCGGCATAATAACAGTTTAATTCTTTTTGATCGTTTCAGCATGGAAAATGCCAATGTGGTTATTTTCGCCAAGTCGGGGGCGGGGAAGAGTTACGCCGTTAAATTAGAAATTTTAAGAAGTCTGATGATGGGGACGGAAGTGATTACCATTGATCCCGAAGACGAATACAAACATCTCTGCGAGACGGTTGGAGGAACTTTTATCAGGATTTCTCTTTCTTCAAAGCATCACATCAATCCTTTTGATTTACCTCCCGTGACGGGAGATGAAAGTGGCGCTGATATTCTGAGATCGGCGGTGACCAATATCGCGGGTTTATTGAAAGTAATGTTGGGTAATATTACCGCCAAGGAGGATGCTATTCTTGATAAAGCAATTGCCGAGACTTACGCCATTAAAGATATTACGCCCGACGCGGATTTTGCCAAAATGACTCCGCCGACGATGCAGGATCTTGAGACGGTGCTTGAAAGTATGGAGGGGGCGAAAGATTTGGCGATCAAAATCAAAAAATATACTGAAGGAAGTTTTGCCGGATTTTTAAACCATCACACTAATATTGAAATTGAAAATGAACTGATTGTTTTTAACATTCGGGATATGGAAGAGGAACTGCGGCCGGTGGCAATGTATCTTGTTCTGCATCACATCTGGACGCTTATTCGCGCTAAAAGGAAAAAAAGAATATTAGTGGTTGATGAGGCTTGGTGGATGATGCAGCATGAGGATGCCGCTTCTTTCCTTTTCGCGATTGCCAAACGATGCCGAAAATATTATATGGGACTTACGACTATTACTCAGGATGTTACCGATTTTCTGGGTTCTCGCTACGGCAAGCCGATTGTTACCAACTCTTCCGTTCAGTTGCTGCTTAAGCAGTCGCCGGCGGCGATCAAAATGGTCGTTGAAACTTTCTTTTTAACGGATGAAGAAAAATTTTTATTGTTGGAAAGTAATGTCGGAGAAGGGATATTTTTTGCCGGTTCAAAACGGGCGGCGATTAAAATAGTGGCTTCTTATTCCGAGGATCAAGTTATTACTTCCGACCCGGCGCAGCTTATGGAAATTGAAAAGGCAAAACAGGAACTGGCGGAAGAAGTGGCGGGGTAAATAAAATATTCATTAACGGATTTAATCACTTTGATTTGTCATCCTGAGCGACCCCGTATCAAAGCACGGGGCAGGCTTTAGGAGTCGAAGGATCTGTTAGTGAATAAAATGTGTATTTAATAATGTCTTTATTAGAAATAAGTATTTTGTGTTTACAGATTCCTCCACTTCGCTCCCTCTTCGGCTATCGCCTTAGGGTCACTTCGGTCGGAATGACAAAAAGTGAGGAAGTCTTATTATTAATAATTCATTGGCGATGGAAGATCAAAAGCTAAAAATAAAAGCTCGTGAAGTAGTGGTTAGCAAAGAAGCGGAGGATAGCGCTTTTTGCGATGTTTTTGTTTATGAACCGGAAAATATTGCCGAGCAAGAGTTGGGCAATCTTTATATCGTGGGAGAAGTTTCTAATTTAACGGATAATTCTTCTTATCTGATCAATCTTCTCGCTTCAACTATTAAAAAAGAATTTTATTCTAACACTAAAAAATCGCCTCTGGAAGGACTGGAAGCCGGTTTGCATAAAGCGAATGTTACGCTGGCTGAGTTTGCCGAGCAGGGAAATGTTGACTGGATGGGCAATCTCCATATGATCTGCGCGGTTCTTAAAGATAGCGAGTTGCATCTTAGCAAAGTTGGCAAAGCAAAAACTCTTTTACTAAGAGATTCACAGTCCACTGATATTGGACAAAATTTGCTCGGCAACGAGCAGTTGGATCCTCTTAAAACATTTGCCAATATTGCCAGCGGAGCACTGGAAAAGAATGATACTTTAATTTTGAGTACGCCGAAAGTGTTTGAAGCTTTTTCTTTGGAAAAAATGGAAGAAGCGCTGATGAAAATGAATCTGGATGAATTTGCCGCTTTTATTCAAGAGTCAATTGAAGACGATGAGAAAATAAATACTGTCGGTTTGCTGGTGATAAAAGCCGAAGAGAATGGAAAAGAAAAATTGTCTCATTCTGAAATTAATGTTTTCGCGGAGCGAAAAGAGCCAAAAGTCGCTACTCCTCTTTTTTACGAAAAGCCGAAAGAAAAAGATTTAAAAACGTTACTAGAAGAAGAGGAGATTATTTCCATGGATGATCAGAAACAAGAATCTTTTTTTGGCGGCGGTAAAAAAGAAAAACTTGGAAAATCAATTTCCGTCAAACAAAAAATAATTATTTTTACGCGATCGGCCGGAAAAAAAACGCTTAACATTTTTAAAAGAGCGTTAAATAAAATCTTTCATTTTTTAAAAACGGAGACTTTTCCGCTTTTTGTTATTCTTGGCAAAAAAACGCTTAGGAAATTGGGAGAAACTTTATCGGGGGCTAAAAATTCAGGGAGCGGTTTTATTCGGCAAGCGTCTGACCGTGAATCAAGAGCCGGTTTATTTCAAACGGTTAAGAATAAATTAAACTCCAAAAAAATTATTTGGGTAGTCGTGTCTGTTTTAGTGATTCTTCTTGCGGCTGATCTTGCTTTGGTTAAACAGCAAAAAAACAAAAAAGCAGAGTTTGAACATTATAACGAGTTATTGGTTCTAGCCTCTCAAAAAGAAAATGAGGCCGAACAGGCAATTATTTATCAGGATCTTAATAGAGCGAAAGAACTTTTAAGAGAGGCTGGCAATTTATCTTCTCAGGTTGTTGTTTTTCAAGATTTGAAAAACGAAGCGCTGGAGCTGCGGCAGAAAATCAGTGATCATTCCGATCAAGTGGATCATATTAATCGTATTGATAATCCTAAACTAGCGATTGATTTTAACCGAATTGGTTCTGAAGCTGAAGCAAACGGACTGGTCAAACTTAATGATAAGTTCTATTCTTTCAACTTTGAAAACAATAATATCTATCAGTTAAGCCCGACTGAAAATTCAGCCTCCCGAATTTTGGTAGATTCGGACAGTCTGGGGCGTTTTAAGGCGGCCGTTTCTTTGGATAGAATAAATGAGATTATTTTTGTTACCGACACTCCGTCAATGGCGATTTACAATGCTGACAAAAATAATTTAAAAAAAGGCGAAATAAGTTTTGTTTCTGATAAACCGGAGATTAGAGATATCGGCAGTTTTGGCGCCAATATTTATCTGCTTGATGCCGAAAATAGCCAAATTTATAAATACGAACGGTCGCTTAACGGTTTTAAATCGGGAAAGGAATGGATTGTTAACGACGAAAATGTTGATTTGAAGAACGCGGTTTCACTGGCGATAGACGGAAGCGTTTTTATTCTTAGATCGGATGGAGCGGTGGAAAAATATTTGAGAGGAATTAAGAAAGAATTTGAGTTGTCTTACTTAATAGAGCCATTAAATAATCCGATTAAAGTTTATACTGAATCTGATTTTGATTACCTTTATGTTTTAGACCAGCAGAATAAACGAGTAGTCCAGTATGATAAAATAAATGGGGAGCTGGTTAGTCAATATACCAGCGAAAGCTTTGATAATTTAAAAGACGTTGTGATTGATGATCAAGAAGAAAAGATGTATTTGTTGAACGGAAAGAAGATTTTTGAAGTGGAAATTTTAAAATAAGAGGTTGTTATATTTAGGACTTCTTTACTTTAACTTGTCATCCTGAGCGACGATAGGAGTCGAAGGATCCCTTAAACAATATAAAACCCTTTTTTTGTCATCCCTAGTGGAGTGTAACGAAGCCAAGCCAAGCCAAGCCAAGCCAAGCCAAGCCAAGCCAAGCCAAGCCAAGCCAAGCCAAGCCAAGCCAAGCCAAGGGATTTCTTAAATGTTATTTATCACAATAACAGCACTATCAATGCAAAAGAATGTTTAAGGGATTCCTCCATTCCATTCCGCTCCTGTCGTCGCTTCATTCCAGTCGGAATGACAATGTTTTTGTTAGTGAATCAATAAACATCTACGGAAATGACAGGAAATGAGCATGTTCTAAATGTATTTTTTATTTCACCAATTTTCCTCTCACCACCAATCTTCTCAAATTAGTCCCTACCGGCCAGCAGGTCATTAAGGTAATGATTGGTTCTTTGGCGGAATTCATAATCCAGGTTTCTTGAGGTTTGACTTGAAAGCTTTCGTAAACTTGGTAGTTGTATTTTTTGCTCTGGTAATAAACGGAAATTAAATCTCCGTTTTTTAATTTATCTAAAAGAGCAAAAACCTGGTCATAATCTCCCGCTTGCCAAAAATAATTGGAACTGTGTCCGATGATAAAAACATTTCCACTTTCGTTCGGCAACGCGGTGTCGGGATGGCGGACAACTCCCCTTTTTAAATCTTTTTTAATTTGATGCGGACTGGAGCTTTTTGAAAAAATAATCGGCGCGTTGATTTTTAACTTGGGAATAATAAGGCGGTTGTCTTGATAAATTTCCGGTGGCGTGGTTTGTAAATTCTGACCCGTAGGGATGGGTTTCAAACCCGTCTCTACGGGTTGATAATCTTGCTGATAATCATTATTTTCCTGATAAGAAAATCTGAGATAAAGAGACTGATAATTTAGAATAGTAAATATGATTACTGATCCAACAGAAAACAAGAAAAATGTCTTTATTTTGTTCATAATGCTACATTGTTAAATTGCTACATTGTTAAATTATTGGGACGCCTTTAACGAAAAACAATTTAACAATTTAACAATACAGCAATGTCAACATTATAACAACGAAAAATAAAAATACTTACTCCCGGGAGTAAGTATTTTCAACTAACTTAACATAATTTTATTTCAAATTCACGGTTGCTCCAGCTTCTTCCAATTTTTTCTTTAGCTCTTCCGCTTCTTCTTTAGGAGCTTTTTCTTTGATGATCTTAGGCGCTCCGTCAACGATATCTTTAGCGTCCTTTAGTCCCTTGCCGGTAACTTCTTTAACGATCTTGATGATTGAGATTTTAGAATCTCCGGGGGCTACCAGTTCAACATCAAACTCGGTTTTCTCTTCCGCTGCTCCTCCTTCCGCGCCTGCGGCCGGAGCGGCGGCCATTGCGATTGCCGGAGCGGCGGCGGAAACGCCGAATTTATCTTCCAAAACCTTTACTAACTCTGAAAGTTCCAGCACGCTCATTTCCTCAATTTGTTTAACCAAGTCTTTGAACTTAGTGGGAACTTCTACTTTTTTCCCCTCTTTTTTTTCTTCAACCTTTTTTTCTTCTTTAGTTTCTTCTGTCATAGTTTTTTAAATTAGTTATTAAATATTATAAATTTTCTATTTTTTGCTTTCTCCAATATTGTTCAAAACTCCAACCAGATTTCTAATATTTCCACTTAAGGCGCGGACAAAACCGCTGACGGGAGCTTGGATGGTGCCGACTGTTTGAGCAAGAAGTTGTTCTCTGGTTGGCAAATCGGCGAGGATTTTAATTTGAGAAGCGTCAATAAACTGTTCATTCATTAAACCGCCCAGGACAATAAGTTTTTTATTGCTTTTGGAAAAATCGCTGAGTATCTTAGCGGGTGTTGCTTCGTCGTTATAACCAAAAACCGTCGCGACTGAACCTTCCAGCTCTGGCAGTTCGGTATCTTTCAAATTTGATTTTGCTAAACCTATTTTGATAAGAGTTTTTTTTGTCACCTGATAATCGGCTTTTTCTTCCCTTAATTTTTTTCTCAATTCTTCCAGTTCCGGAACTTTAAGCCCTTGAAATCCGGCAAAGACAGCTATTTTTGATTTAGAAAATTGATCTGCCAAACTTTTAACAGCCTCTTTTTTTTGTTCTTTAGTAATAGCCATTTTATTTATTTAAAAATTCAAAAATTAAAAAACATCTTTCTTATCCCCGAAAGATGCGAATGTCGTTTAAGCAAAAATAAGTCCATTATTCTTACTTAACATTTTCATCCTTGGCAGGACTTAATTTTTTGCCTGCTGTCTGGGGATAAATAATTTTAATATTATTAGTTTATCAGATATTAAAAACTTGTCAAGGAAGGGTAATTATTCTACTATGAGGATAGTATTAAGTAGCTAGTAGTAAGTATTAAGCGCTTAATACTTAATATCTTTGAATTATAAAATTTCTCCCCTTAGATAAGAGCCTGCCCTGAGCGATAGCCGAACGGGGGAGGCTGGGAGGGGTTGGAAAAATTGACTATTATCTCCAACCATCCCTAATCCCCTCCTTGCTAAGGAGGGGAATAAATTGTATTTCGTAATTCAAAGCTATACTTAATACTTAATACTGTTATGCTGTTATGCTAAATAATTTAGAAGAAAAAATAATTCAATTAAAAAACGAATATCAAGTAAAATACGGCTTTGCTGTTTTTGATATTGAGGTAAAAAAATCCAAAAAAAGTTTGGCAATTAAGGGAATTGTTTTGACGGAAAAACAGCGGGATGAAGTTTTGGATTTGGCAAATTTGGTTGTAGGGACGGGTTTGAAACCCGTTCCTACGATAAAAATTAAAATATTAAGTGACGCGCGCCAAAGAAATGAAATCGGCTGGGCGGTTGTAAAAAATAAAGTTGTAGATTTGAAATCGAGATTTGTTTCCAGTAAAATATTAAATGAAAAAATATTAAAGAGAATCAGATGCTCACAAGCGCTTAAGGATGAGATCTTGAGGGTTTTATATAAGAACGAAGATCAATTATTAGTCCAGCAAAACGATTTGACGCTGGGATGGGTTAATAGAAGTGAAGTGATTTTGAAAAAGAAAAGTTTATTAAGGGAATGGAGACGAGGTAATTTTGCGGTTAAAGGTAAAACAATAAGTTTAAATAATTGTCATCCTGAACTTGTTTCAGGATCTGTTGTGGCTTTCAAAAAAAGTAGTAAGATTAAGAATAAGCGACAGATTTCAAAACAACCAATGGATATAATCATCAAAGAAGCGGAAAAATATTTAGGCGCAAAATATGTTTTTGGCGGAAAGTCAGAAAAAGGAATTGATTGTTCGGGGTTGATTCAGGTTGCGTATAAAAATTCTTTAGGCGTAATTCTGCCGAAGCATTCATGGGATCAGAAAGAGATGGGAAAAAGAGTAAAATTGAAAGATATTAAAACGGGTGATTTGATATTTTTAATCAAGAAAGAAAACAGCCATAAGCATGTGGGGATTGTGGAAAAAAATAAAGATATAAATTTAATTCACGCGTCGCTGGAAAAGAAAAAAGTCATCAGGCAAAGTTTGGAAAAAGTTTTTGAGGGTTATGATTTTGTGGAAGCGAGGAGGATTATTATATAAAATAAAAAAAATAGAGAAGTTGGATAAATTAAGTAAATTATCAACTCTCTATATTAAATTCTATGAATATTTCTTTTGCCTCCTTTATTATTTTTAGGAAGCGCGAAGAATCTTCTTCTTCTTTTAGAATTAGAATTGAATTAAAGTTTTCGGTAAATTTTTTTATTGCTTCAGCTGGCTGTAACTTTGTTTCGTTGATTTCAGCATATAAAACATTAAATTTTGTATCACCAATTCTTATTTCCAACTCTCCACTTTTCTCCTTTATCAGACTAATTTTGGGAGTTTGTTCATATAAATTTACCACCCCAAATTCTCTAGTCCTTGATATATGCCTTAGAACTCGCATTAGGTCGGTTCTTCCGAATCCGTCCCTGCTTTTAAAATAAGCATTCTTTATCTCAGCCATTAAATCTCTCCTAAAAGCTAGACTATTTAAAATAATATAAATTTATATTTATGTCAATAGCAGAACAACTTAATAAATATAAAAACAAAAATATCCACATCGTTGGGATCGGTGGGGCGGAGGGGAGCGCGATCGCGGAGTTTTTGGTTGCGAATGGAGTTTCTTCAATTACCGGGCATGATTTTTCTTCAAAAGCGGATTTTAAGAAAGCTTTTTATAATACTCATTTGAGCTTGAAGCTAAAAGAAAGAGAAAAGGCATTGAATCATCTTTTGAATTTGCCTATAAAAATAAATTTTAAAGACCACTATCTGGAAGGCGTTGAAGATGCAGATATGGTTTTTGTTTCGCAAGTTTGGTTCAAATATCCGCAAAATATGCCGATTTTAGAAAAACTGAAAGATAGCGGAGTTCCTTTTAAAACTATAACCAATTTATATTTTGAACTGGCGCCATGTAAAATAATTTCCGTGACAGGGACGAATGGGAAAACTACAACTGCCAGAATAATAAATAGTATTTTTGAAATATATTCTAAAAAGCAGGATAAAACGAAAATTTATTTTGCCGGGAATGATCGTCAGAATGTTCAGGTTTTGGATAAGCTTGGCGAAATGAAAAAAGATGATGTTTTAATTTTGGAAACAAGCAGCACGCAGTTATTATTAAATTCAGGAGTAAGTCCGCATATTGGAGTAATCACAAATATTACCCCAAATCATATTGATGATCATGGGAGTTTCAAAAATTATATTGAGGCGAAGAAAAATTTGATTAGATATCAGAAGGCAGGAGATTGGGCGATTTTGAATTGGGATGATGAGGAAACAAAAAAAATAGCTAATGAATCAAGAATCAAGAATCAAGAATCAAGAATATTTTTGTTTAGTAGAAAAGAGGAGTTGGAAGATGGGTGTTTTGCGAAAGATGGGAAGATTATAGTAAGTATGCGGGACACCGAGTGTCTAAAGGGACACTCGGTGTCTGGTATTATCTGTAATGTTGACGACATTAAAATTCCGGGCAAGCATAATCTTGAAAATGTTTTGGCGGCGGCGTCTGTCGCTTATCTTTATGGCATAGATCTGGAAATTATTAAAAAAGGAATTGTGAATTATACCGGGACAAAACACAGATTGAAACTTCTCTATAATATAAACGGCGTAAAATATTACGATGACACTCAGGCGACAACTCCGGAGGCGGTAATTGCCGGAATTGAGTCTTTTAATAATGATATAATTTTGCTGGCCGGGGGCGACAACAAGGGAATGGATTATCAGAAATTGGCGGAGAAAATAAATAACAAAATTAAATTACTAATTTTATTTCCCGGCGACGCTTCGGATGAAATTGAGAAATTTGTTGATAAAAATAAAATAGATTTTGTAAAAGTAAAAAATTTTTCGGAAGCGATAAATTTTTTAAAAAAATATTATAAAAAAACTGTCTTATCAAAAGACAGTACAGTTCTAATTTCTCCCGGCGCGGCGCATTTTTATTCAAAATATATAGAAAATACTAATAAGGATTTGAGAGAATGGGTTAAATTAATGAAGCAGTAAAACTATTGTGTTATCATATCGTTGCATTGTTCTATTGCTAAATTGTTAAATTGTCGTGTTATGCATAACAATAGATCAATACAACAATAGAGCAATATAATTCTTACTTCTCCTCTTCAATCAACTCTAACTCCACCGGCTCAACGCTGATTACTTCATGTTCCGCGCCACAGGCCTCGCAGACGAGGATATCTCCGATTTCCGGTTCCTGCTCGTCGGCGTTCATTGCCCGGTCGCAGTCAAGGCATTTGATCATATGTTTAAAGTTAATGTTATTTTTTATCAAGTTTTTTGAGTTGTTTTTCGGCAAAGTCTCCAATGACCGGTAGCTTAAACTTTTCTTCTCGGTAGGCTTTGTAAATTAGGATCAACCAGAGAGCTATCCCTAACGGCGCGATCAAAACTGACGCTGCCCAGCCGATAAAAGGAATGGCGGTAATGAGAAACAAGCCCAAAAACACGATGAGTGACTGCATGGCGTGAAATCTGACAAATTTGTTTTCTTTTTCCAGCAATAAAAATACTACTCCAGTTACAAATCCTAGGGTATAGCAAAGCGCCCCTTCAATATTTTCTTCCAAATTAAGCATTGTTTTCGGATTTTTTTCCTTGTTGTTTTTCATATTTTTTAGTTAATATTAAAAATGATTTACTAGGTAATCTTATCTATCTACATTATAACCAAGTTATTAAAATTTACAAGGGAAAACAGAATTGCGAATCGTGAATTGAGAATTGTGAAAGTGGGACTTATAATTGTTATTCACAATTCACGATTCATTATTCATTTTTGTTTGACCAATAGTTCTAAATTGGTTATAATTCAATCAAGGAAAAAATAAAAATATTAAAATAAAATTATGCGTCGAGAAATTAAAACTGACAAAATTACTTGGATGGATATTAAAAATCCCAAGCAGGATGATGTGGAATATCTAAGAAAGGAATTCAAGCTTTGTCCGCTAGTTTTAAAAGAATATCTTCCTTCTATCAAAAGATCCAAGGTGGAAGATTTTCAGGATTATCTTTTTATTGTTATCCACTTTCCAGTTTTCAACAAACGGACGCGAAAGACGACTTCCGCCGAGCTTGACATTATTTTATTTAAAAACATAATCATTACCAGCCATAAAGGAAGTTTTTATCAGCTGGAAAAACTTTTTGAAGATTGTTCTCTTCATTCTTATAGTCGAAAATATTATTTGAGAAAAAACGCCGTTTATTTTCTCTATCAACTTTTAGACAATTTGATTGATGCTCGGATGCCGATGCTGGATCACATCGCGGATAATATAGAAGATATTGAGGAGCAAGTTTTCAGTGACAACGAAGAGAAAATGCTTAAAGAAATTTCTATTGTCAAAAGAGACATTATTAATTTTAGAAAAGCGATTAAGCCTCAAAGGACCGTTTTAGAAAGTTTGGCGCGAATTACTCCCCGTTTTACCGATGAAAGTATAGCTGTTTATTCTCAGGAAGTGATCGGATCCAATATTAAAGTTTGGAATAATATTGAGAACAATAAAGAAATGATTGAGGCGCTGGAGCATACTAATGAATCGCTCTTGTCTCATAAGCTGAATGAAACAATGCAGATTTTGACCGCTTTTTCTGTCATAATGTTGCCGTTAACTTTAATCGCCAGTATTTTTGGTATGAACATCACTCTTGGGATGCCTTTCGCCGACAGTCCTTTGGGATTTTGGATAATAATGATTTTGATGTTTGTGACGGTTGCCATTTCATTGGTCTTTTTCAAACTTAAAAAATGGTTGTAACGTATAAAGATTAAGGTTAGTATAAAACCAAAGTTTCAATTTTAAGCTTTTATTACTTTTTAAAGTTTAAACGCCTCTTATTGTCAAATTGTCAAATTGCTAAATTGTCAGTAGAATTAGACAATTTGACAATTTGACAGTTTGACAATAGATCAAGCTTTATCATAACTGTTTAAAAGAAATTAAAATATTAAAAGACTTTAGTTTCATATCAACCTTAACCTGTAATATATAATATGCAACAAAATTAATTTGCGTTACAAGTTACAAGTTACACGTTATAAGATATGAATAAATTAAATATAAATAAACTTTATCATAGATTAGTTGTTCAGCATGCTGATCGGGTTAGTTTTGTAATTTTAATATATTTTCTTGCCATTTTTATCGCGGCAAGATTTTATGTTTTTGTGGGGAAAGAGTTGGAGGCTCTTCCCACATATCGCTTGCTCATCAACGGAATTCACATTCACCACTTTAATTACGGAATTCTTTTTTTGGTCGCGTCGGGATACTTGGCGTTGATTTTTAAAAATTCTTCCGACAAAATAAGATTAAAGCTCGCCGCTCTTTACGGCGTTGGTTTGGGATTTACTTTTGACGAGTTTGGAATGTGGCTAAAACTGGAAAACGACTACTGGATGCGAACAAGTTACGACGCGATTGTGATAATCAGTTTAATGTTGATCAGCGTTATTTATTTTCCAAACGGCTGGCGGAGGGTGGCAAAAGATTTGGAAAAATGCGCGGATAAAATTAAAGAAATTAAAAAGTTAAAAAAATAATGAGTATAGGAGTTACGCATTTCCCCTTCTTATGAAGGAGGGGATTAAGGGGAGGTTGAGTATTCAGCTATTTATTAAAATCATCCCTAGCCCCCTTCTTATCTAAGGATGGAAAAAATAAATTTAAACGCGTAATTTATGGAGTAGATCAAAGTATGCTTTATTTATTTTTTATTAGAAGCTAATAGTTTTTCATAAATTTTAATTAATTTTTCAATGGTTTTGTCTATTGAATGACACGTTACATATTTTCTGCAGTTATTTGAGAGCTTGTCTTTATTTTTATAGGCAAGCTCTATTTTTTTTATTAAATCGTTTTTATATTCTTTTTTATAAAGGTAACCGTTCATTCCGTCCCGAATAATCTCTTTTAAAGCTATGGCGCTTCCTCCTATAACGGGAGTCCCGCATGCCATTGCTTCTAGGGCTACTAACCCTTGAGTCTCCGCGGTTGATGGGAAGATGAAAAAATCCAGCAAAGAATAAAAACTCAAGATTTCCTCTCTGCTTAAAAATTTCATAAATTTTATATTTTTTTTACCCGCTGCTATTTTTTGATAGTGGTTTTTTGCCGGTCCTTCGCCCACTATAATTATTTCACCGTCAAATTTATTCGAAATTTCTATCAAATCCTCCAAATGTTTTCCGTAGTCAAGCCTTCCGCAAAATCCAATAACTCGCTTAGCTTTTATGTTATATTTATTTTTAAATTTCTCGGTTTTTACTGGTTTAAAAAAATCTAAGTCTATGCCGTTAGAGAGAATTGTAAGATTTTTAACTCCCTTGTCTAAAAGTTTTTCTTTAGTCGTGTTAGATGGACAAGTAACTATTTGGCAGGAATTTAAAAGTCTTTTCTCCCAAAAGCTGTATAGTTCCATCAATGTTTTTTTGAGCGGCTTATTTTTGGTTATATATTTAAGATATTCATCCGCTTGCGTGTGATAAGTAAGGATTTTTGGGAGCCGGTATTTTTTGGAAACATATAAACCGGCCATTGCCATTCCAAATAGACCGTGGATGTGGACTATTTCCAGATCGTTAATTTCGTTCATCCTTCTTGAAGGGACAGCTACTTTGTAGCCGTCATAAAATCTGAGGTCAACTGACCTGAAAGGAAGTTCTCTTTTTTGAGGCTTATATTTTCCCGCGGGATAATAAATATAAACTTTATGCCCTTTCTCTTCCAGCTTCTTTTTCCAAGCGGATATTGTGAAAGTAACACCGTTAACTTGCGGAAAATAAGTGTCGGTAAAAATTCCGATTTTCATTTTTTTATTAAAAAAATAAAATTAAAAGCAACAATATGTATTATTGTTTTTAATTTCATTTTTTTCTGCTGACTTTCAAAACCGCGTATTCGCTCTTGATTTTTTTCGCTTCTTCTATTTTTCTTTTTTCATGATAAGGCAGAGTGGCGGCTAACTTTTTTAGTTTAGCGGAATCAATGCTGATTATTTCTGCCCATTTATTAAGAGGTTCTAAAACAGACTTGATTTTGTCGGCGTCGTAATCGTATCTTTTCTGAACCGTTCTGGTAATAGTAATATTGTCTCCGGCGTTTTCGGGGTCGCTGAAAACTCTTTCTATTTTTTGCTCGTCGCAATATTGATTAATAAGTTTTTGAAGTTCGGCAACTTTTTGAGTTGTTTTTTTGCTTTCCTCTTTCAGCTCGTAATATTCTTTGATCACCTCATTAATATGAATCTCGCTTTTTTCTTGCTTAAATTTATGTTTGAACATCGGGCATTCTTGCTGGTAGCCGCACCAGCCGCAGAGGGGAGTGGGGGTAGGGTTGAAATCGCTTGTTTTAATTTCTTTTACCAAATCCAAAAGCCGCTCTTTAATCTGCTTGATCTGTTCCGGAGTTCGGACGCTGCTTAATTTAATCCCGTGTTTAAGAAAATAAAGGCTCAGTTTAATCGGCTTATTTAGCGTTGGCCAGCGGCTTTGGATTCCCATCTGGTAAATTGCCAATTGAAGGTCATTATTTACTACTTCCTGAGGAGGCAGATTTTTGGATGTTTTATAATCAATGATTTCCAATCCGCCACCTTCAATCTGGTCAATGCGGTCAATTTTTCCTGAAAGAATAATTTCTTCTTTGGCAGGATTATCTTTTTCGGATAAAATTTTTCCAATCGGAACGCTGAAAAAAGTTTCTAAATCAATGATTTTGAAATTTTTAGGATTATTGTTCCGGTAATAATCTTCCAGAATTCTAATTCCTTGTTGCATTATCGCCATTTCTTCCTGTTTATCCTCGTAAACCTCACTGTTCCAGCTATTGTTATAAAACTCCAAAAGCTCTTCAAGAGTGGGTGGCAGCGGTCGGGGCTGGTGAAGAAAATTTAAGGCGCTATGGAGAATAGTGCCAAAAACAGCTTCTTTGGAGGGGGAAGTTTTAATTCTCTCAATATTTTGAAACTTATACTTCAAAGGACAATTCTGAAAAGTATTCAAAGCGGAATATGAAATGTTCATAATTGTTATTTAGGCATCTAAACATATTAACATCTTAACATAATTATTTTGAATGATGAAATTTAAAATTTTACAATTCGTGTGTAGGTGTCGGACACCTTTAAGATTAATTTTTTTTCTTGCTTTTTCGGCAAAATCAAGGTAGTATGAAAATAATAATAAAAAATAAATTTACTTTGTAAAATATTATGACTCTCCGAAACTATCTTATCGGAATGATCGCTAGTGTGATTTTATGTTTTGTGGCGTGGATTTCGATCCTGCTCAATGTTAATCCTTTTGAGACAAATTGGCGGGGCTTTTCTTTGTTTTATCTCAGCCTATTTTTTACTCTGGTAAGTTTTTTTACTCTGCTAGCTTTTTTTATCCGTTGTAAAATTTCCAAACATCCCGCTTTTTCATTGGTGGGAGTTTCTTTCCGACAGGGAATTCTTTTTTCAGTGGTGTTAACGGGCGCTTTAGCGCTTCAGGGTTTTAAAATGCTGAATTGGTGGAATGGGGTGTTACTGTTGTTTATTGTTTTGGTGGTAGAATTTTATTTTATAAGACAAGAGGAAGGCGTATAACGTATAACGTATAGCGTGTAACGCAACAATATTACATATACTATATATAAAGACGATGAAAAATAAAATCGATCAAATTAAAAACTCAGCTTTTGATGAAATTAGCAAGGCGAAAAGTGTTGCTGATTTAGAGGGCTTGAGAGTGAAATATTTGGGGCGTAAAAGCGAACTAACAAATGTTTTGCGCGGGTTGAAGGATTTATCTGGAAGTGAAAGGAAAGAAATTGGGGAGATGGCGAATAAATTGAGAGAGGAAATAGAATCAGGAATTAAGAATCAGGAATTAAGAATTAAGGAGTTGGAATTTAGTGATATTGAAAGCAGAGAGAAGATAGACGTTACTTATCCTGGCAAAAAAATTCAAAAAGGGCATTTGCATCCGTTGACGCAGGTGAGATATGAAATTGAGGAGATTTTTAAATCAATGGGATTTTTGACGGTTGAGGGTCGGGAGGTTGAAGACGAGTTTCATAATTTTGACGCGTTGAATATTCCAAAGAATCATCCGGCAAGAGATTTATGGGATACATTCTGGCTGAAAGGTGGAAATTTGCTTAGGACTCATACTTCTCCTATGCAAGTAAGGTTTATGAAAGAAAACAAACCGCCGTTTAGAATTATTATTCCCGGTCGAGTTTTTAGATACGAAGCATCTGACGCGACGCACGAATCAAATTTTTATCATGTGGAAGGGCTGATGGTGGATAAAAGCGGGAAAATAACAGTTGCCAATCTTAAATCAACGATAGCTTGTTTTATGAAAAATTTATTTGGCGAAAAAACTAAATCAAGATTAAGGCCGAGCTATTTTCCTTTTGTAGAACCAGGATTTGAAAGCGATGTCACTTGTCCATATTGCGGTGGTAAGGGCTGTAGAATTTGCAAAGGCACGGGATGGATTGAACTTGGAGGATCTGGAATGGTCAATCAAAAAGTTTTTACTTCGGTCGGGTTTGAAGAAAATAAATATGAAGGCTTTGCTTTTGGTTTTGGGCTAGACAGAATCGCGATGATCAAATATGGAATTGATGATGTCAGATTGTTCTATAATGGGGATTTGAGGTTTTTAGAGCAGTTTTAAATTAGCTTTTTAGGTTGTAGTTTCTTAGCTTTTTAGAAATTTACTGGAGTTCAGATTTTAATCTGTAAAAATTTATAACGATAATCAAAATGAAAATATCTTACAATTGGTTAAAGGAATTCGTTGATATAAATATTTCGCCGGAGGAACTGGCGGAGATTTTGACGATGCATAGTTTTGAGGTGGAAAATATAATTTATCAAGGCGAAGGATTGGACGGAGTTATGGTTGGAGAAATTTTAGAAATTAAAAAGCATCCTAATGCGGATAAATTGAGCATATCAAAGGTTGATGTTGGAGAAAAAGAACCAAGGCAGATTATTTTCGGACAAATGGCAAAAATAAAAGTTGGTTTTAAAATACCCGTTGCTTTAGCTCCGACTATTTTGCCTGGAGATAAGAAAATTGAAAAAAGCAAATTACGAGGCGAATTGTCAGAAGGAATGCTTTGTTTAGATCAGGAACTGGGAATTTTAAAAGAGGGGGTCAGTATAACATTTTTTGATAAGAATATTAAAAATGGAACTTCAATCAAAAAAGCCCTAGACCTTGATGATGTGATTTTTGAAATTGATATATTGCCAAATCGGGCGCATGATTGTTTGTGTCATTTAGGAGTGGCAAGGGAAGTGGCGGCGATACTGAAATTGAAAATTGAAAATTGGAAATTCAATGAAAATTGGAAATTGAAAATTGAAAATTGTCCAGATTTAGATATTAAGATTGAAGATGAAAAATTGTGTCGCAGATATTCGGCAGTGGTTGTGAGGAATATTGAAATTAAAGAATCACCTCGGTGGCTTAAAAATAAATTGGAGAGTTGCGGGGTGAGGTCTATAAATAATATCGTTGATATTACAAATTTCGTAATGCTGGCGTTCGGACAGCCGATGCATGCTTTTGATTTGGATAAACTTAATGGAAAAATTGTTGTTAGAAGCGCAAAAAAAGGTGAGAAAATCTTAGCTCTTGATGATGAAACTTATAAACTTAATGAAAATGATTTGGTGATTGCGGATGAGGGAAAAGCGATTGCGATTGCGGGGGTGATGGGCGGAAAAGAAACGGCGGTTGATGAGAAGACGAAAAATATAATTTTTGAATCTGCTAATTTTGATTGTACGAATATTAGGAAAACAGCAAAACGGTTGAAATTGTCATCCGAATCGTCTTATCGTTTTGAAAGAGAAATTGATCCGGAAATAACGGTGCCAGTGCTTAATAAAGCGGTTGAAATGACTAAGGATTTGGCGGGAGGAAAAATAGAAG
>DAOVOJ010000066.1 GCA_030629775.1 Candidatus Moraniibacteriota bacterium | reverse complement strand
TATAAATTTCCAGCTGAACAGACAACGACTATTATTGAAGACATAAAAGTTCAAATTGGAAGAACGGGGGCGCTTACTCCTGTGGCGCATTTGAAGCCTGTAAGCGTTGCCGGTTCAACTGTCTCAAGAGCGACTCTCCATAACGAAGATGAGATAAAACGGCTGGATGTTAGGATTGGTGATACGGTGGTAATTCAAAAAGCCGGAGATATAATTCCTGAAATAGTAAGCGTTGTGAAAGGATTAAGGGACGGTAAAGAGAAAAAATTTATAATGCCGAAAAAATGTCCGAATTGCAAAACGGAAGCTGTAAGACCGGAAGGAGAGGTTGCCATGTATTGCCCGAATAAAAATTGTTTCGCGGTTGAACTTAGAAAACTATCTCATTTTGTAAGCAAAAAAGCTTTCAATATAGACGGGTTTGGACCGAATAAGATCAAACAACTTGCTGATGAAGGGATTATCTCAAATTTTGCAGATATATTTGAACTTAAAAAAGGTGATTTGGAATCGTTGGAAAGATTTGCGGAAAAATCGTCTGACAATCTAATTGACGCGATTGAAAAAAGCAAAGACATAACGCTTGGAAAATTCATTTACGCCTTAGGGATCAGGCATGTCGGCGAAGAAACGGCGCTGGATCTGGGCGGAATTCTTGGTTTTCTTAGCAGATTTAAAACTATTACCAAAGAAAAACTTGAAGCGATAGACGGCGTAGGACCAAAAGTCGCTGAGAGCATTTATGATTATTTTTACAATGCAGAAAATTTGAAATTGATTGATGATCTATTAAAAGCCGGCGTAAGAATAAGCGGTGAAGCCAGAGTGTCTAAAAAATTGGAAAAACTATCCTTTGTTTTGACTGGAACTTTACAGACTTTAAGCCGGGATGCCGCCAAAGAAAAAATTCGCGCTTTAGGAGGAAATATATCTTCTTCTGTTTCCGCCAGCACTGATTATGTCGTGGCAGGTGAAAAACCCGGAAGCAAATTTGAAAAAGCGAAAAAGCTTGGAGTGAAGATTTTAAATGAAGAGGAGTTTTTGGAGATGGTGAAATAAATTCTTAATCTTTTCTTTTTACTGGCTCTATTAGTGGCGAAAATTCCCCTCTTGCCTGTCCGCCTTGGGAGGGATAGGGGCAAGGGATGCACTGATGCGGAACCTTTGTAATTCTGCGTATTCAGGTTTTAGTCTCATTTCACTATTGCTTTATTCGGACTTCGGAGTTTTGCGGGTGGTAAAATTTTTATTGTATAATTTCAATAATTATGCTATTTTATAACTAGACTAAATTAATTTTCAAAAATGCTAAAAGATAAAAAAATATCTTCAGAAGAGGTTGAGCATATTGCGGAGCTTGCAAGAATAGAACTAACCGAAGAAGAAAAAAAGAAATTTTCCGATGAATTATCGGATGTTTTGGGGTATGTGGAACAGCTTCAGGAAGTGAATACGGACGGTATTGAACCGGTGTCGCAGGCTACGGGGATGGTTAATGTTTTAAGGGAAGATGTCGCGGAGAACTGCGATGAAGATACTAGAAAAAAAATAATTGAAAGTTTTCCGGAAGAAAAAGAAGGGTATATAAAAGTTAAGCAAATTATGTAGGTCAGCCCCGCGACAGCGGGAAGCTGTCATCCTGAATTTATTTCAGGATCTGTTATGTGCTATATTATGCTTTTATATTTATGGTAAAGTTTACTATAACAGACGACAGATCCTGAAACAAGTTCAGGATGACAGTTTTGGTATATTTCGTAATTCAAAATAATTATTTTATTACAAAATTAAAAATTTCTAATGCAACTTAATGAATTAAACATCACACAAGCCTCTGATGGTTTGAAGAATAAAGAATTTTCATCCGTTGAATTGACGCGGGCTTGTTTGGATAGGATAAAAAAGACTGATGATAAAATTAGATCCTTTATAACGGTGACGGAAGATCTGGCGATGGAACAGGCGGAAGAGGCTGATGAGAAAATTAAAGCGGGAGAAAATAATAACGCTTTGTTGGGAATTCCATGTTCCATAAAAGATATTATTAACACAAAAGGAATTTTGACGACCGCCGCTTCTAATATTTTGAAAAATTATGTTTCTTCTTACGACGCGACTTTAATATCAAAATTAAGAGAGCAGGGAATGGTGATGGTCGGTAAGGTTAACTGTGACGCGTTCGCGCATGGAGCTTCTACTGAAAATTCCGACTTTGGAACAACTCATAATCCGTGGGATCCAGAAAGAGTCCCTGGCGGTTCATCCGGCGGAAGCGCTTCTTCCGTGGCGGCAGGCCAGTGCGCGTATTCAATCGGCACGGACACGGGAGGATCCATAAGGCAGCCGGCGGCTTTTTGCGGAATGGTCGGGTTGAAGCCGACTTACGGCAGAGTTTCGCGTTATGGCTTAATTTCAATGACATCGTCAACCGACTGCCCGAGCATAATGGCAAAAAATGTGATGGATGCCGCCGTAATACTGGAAAAAATCGCGGGAGAAGATAAAAAAGATTCAACATCGTCGGATAAAAGCGTTGATGACTATGGAGATTTGCTAAAGGATTGTGATATCAAGAATATAAAAATAGGCATTCCGAAAGAGTATTTTATTGATGAGTTGAATGATGATATTAAAAACGCCGTTCAAAACGCTGTGAAAAAATTTGAAGAATTAGGCGCGAAAATAATTGAGATAAGCCTGCCGCACACGAAATACGCTGTGCCGGCATATTATATAATTACTCCATCAGAGATAAGTTCAAATTTGGCGAGGTTTGATGGAATTAGATATGGATATTCGGAAATTCAAAATTCAAAATTCAAAATTCAAAATTTATCGGATGTTTATTTAAAATCCAGGGGAGAAGGATTTTAAATAAACATCCGATAAATTTTGAATTTTGAATTTTGAATTTTGAATTTCCGAATAT
>DAOVOJ010000033.1 GCA_030629775.1 Candidatus Moraniibacteriota bacterium | reverse complement strand
CGTGCACTTCGGCAAAATCAATATCATCGGCTATAATGTTTTTATCGGCAAAAAGCTTTCTCCAAATTTCAACGGATTCCTCATCTTTGCTGATATTGAATTTTTGATTGCCGCGGTGTACGGAAACATACAACCTGTTTGGGTCAAGTTTTATTTCTTCCGTTAAAAATTCAAAAATCCAGGACAGCTGTTCTTTTTTAAAATAATCTCCCAATGACCAATTGCCAAGCATTTCAAAAAAAGTGTTATGGCGATGATCTCCGACATCATCTATGTCCTCGGCGCGGAATGATTTTTGCGAATTAGTTAAACGGACTCCCAGCGGATGTTTTTCTCCGAGCAAATAAGGAAGCAGCGGCTGCATTCCGGAACCGATAAAAAGAGTGGTAGAGTCGTTTTCAGGAATTAAAGAAGCGCTGGGAATAATATTATGCTCTTTTAATTTAAAAAAGTTTAAATATTTTTGCCTGATATCTTTGCTTGAATACATAAAATTTTATTAGGAATTTATTTGTGAAATTAGTGTTTACTATACTTATTTAATTTACACTGTTTTAGCTAAAAAATCAAATAAAAAATAGCATTTAATATGCTATTCCCCTCTCGGGAGGGACTAGTAGGGGGTGGGTAACAAGCTTTTTAACACACCCCCGACCCCTTCTTAAGAGGGGAATTATAATAAAATCAACAGAGCCTGACACAGTTTTTTATTTTAGACAAAGTTTCAATATTTCCCCTATTATAAAAAATAATCTATAATTAGAGATGTATTAAACTAGTGGAAAAACCCACCCCCTAACCCCTCCCGAGAGGGGAATAATTGAGCCTATATAATCAAATTAATCTTATGAAAGTATTAGAGATTACGAGTAAGAACAATCTCAAAATTAAATCTTTAAAACAATTACGCCAGAAAAAATATCGCGATAAGTTTGGAAAGTTTTTTGTGGAAAATGCCGTTATTATTCGCGATGCTCTCAAAGCGGGAATTTTCTTTGAATCACTATTTGTTTCCAAGGATTTTATAGAGAAAAATAAAGAAAAATTCAACTTCATTTTAAGCCGCGCGAAAATAAAAAAATATTATTTGATAAACGAAAAAATTAACAAATCTTTTTCTAATCTTGATACCGCTTCAGGCATCTGCGCGGTTTATCCAAAAAAAGAGAAGAGAATTGATTTTGCCAAGCCTGTAATATATCTCAACGGCATAAATGATCCCGGCAATCTGGGAACAATTTTGCGTTCCTCCTTGGCTTTTGATTTGAAAAACATCGTGGTGGATGAAAAATGCGCGGATGTCTATAGCCCTAAAACCATCAGCGCGGCCAAAGACGCGCTTTTTAAACTAAATATTGTTTTTGATAAGAACTTAAAAATTTATAATCAAATCAAAGAAAAAATGAAGATTTTTTCTACGCGTCTGGAAAAATCAGACACGCCGGATATTTTAAAAAGCGAAAAATTATTCTGCATTGTTTTAGGAAGCGAATCGCGCGGAGTAGATAAAAAGCTGTGGGAAACGTCTGACGCTTTTATAAAAATTCAGATAAGCAAAGAAATAGAATCTCTCAATGTAGCTTCAGCCGCCGCAATTATTTTTTATGAAATTTACCAAAACAAAAAATAAATGTAAAAATAAATCACCGCGTTGTTAATCGTTAAATTTTAAATTTTGCCCGACATAAAACCCCGAAAATAATCGGGGTTTTATATTTCTCAGAAACTAAAATTACTATACACGAGAAACTTTTGTCGCGTTTAGTCCTTTTGGAGATTCAGTTACTTCAAAAGTAACTTCGTCGCCTTCTCTAAGTTCGTCGAAAGTAACGCCAACAAGTTCATTTGAGTGAAAGAATAAATCTTTTCCCTCAATTGCTTGTCCGCTTTCGTCAGATTGGGTGATGAAACCGAATCCTTTGTCTGTAAGTTTTTTTATTTTACCATTCATAAGTAGTAAAAGAAAACGAATTAAAACGCAAGGCTTGATGCTTTGCAGAATTCGACTCATTTTCTACTTTATAACGCACAGCTCTTACTTAAATAAACTAACATAAATATACTATTGTGTCAACCTTTTTTGCCAGCCTTCTTCTCAAGCATAAGGCGCTTAATTTCAAGCCGTTTTGTGGTTTTATGAGAATGAGTTTTTTTTCTCTTCCCAATTCCGGTACTTCTTTTTGCCATATAAATATTTTATGAATAAGAATTAATTTTTCTAAAAATAAGACATATAATTTGTTCGGGGACAGGGAGTCGAACCCCGATTTACAGGACCAGAACCTGCTGTCCTACCATTAGACGATCCCCGAAGGCGTGTAACGCAAAACGTATAACGTGTAACGCAAAATTTATAGTCTCTTTATACGTTACACGTTTTGCGTTACATGTTACACGCGAAGATATTTCCTGATTGCGATTAGGCTGCTGATCGTTCCCAGACTTATTCCCGCCGCTAATTGCAGAAAGATGATCATTAGCAAGTTTGATTTGAAATAAAGCGCCAAGTTAAACTCGGGCATAAAATCGACAAGCTTAGGAGAAATAATAATAATCAAAAAATAGGTAATTGTCAAGGTGGCAAAGCATCCCAAAATTCCAAAAAGAATTCCTTCAATAATAAAAGGCATTCTGATATACCAGCTGGTGGCTCCCACCAAGCGCATAATTTCTATCTCGCGGCGATGGGCATACATTGCCAAACGGATAGTGTTAAAGGTGATCAGAATGGCCAGAAAAGAAAATATAATGGCCAGAAAAATAATCATTTTACGGACAGTTTCAATAAGGCGCGAGAAGACGCTGATTGGCTTTTGGTTTTCCTGATAGTTAACTTTTTCTATGATGCCCTGGTGCTCTTTATCATCCGAAATAAAACGGTCTATTTGAGCGTATTGATTAAGCTGACGCGCTTTAATATTCAGAGAAGCAAAAAGGGGATTAGTATCTAGCTCCTGGATTGACTGCAAAAACTTCTCATCGTTTTTATGGGCTTCTCTGAAATTTTCCAGGGCCTTTTCTTGAGAAGTATAGCTGACGCTTTTAACTTCTTTCATTTGCTCCAGCTTATCCTTAAGTTCAAAAATCTTATCCTCTGATACTTCGCTTTTGATTTGAATAGTAATGTCTATTTTATCCTGCAAAGATGACAAAACCGTCTCGGATAAAAAATTAACAAGAACCAAAGTGTTGATCATGAAAAGGGTAATGGCGATCACTATAATTGTCGCGACACTCAACCAGCCATTGCGGTAAAAGTCTTTATAGCCGCTGACGATGATTTTTTTGAGTTTGTTAAATGATAACATAAAATAATCTTTTTAAATCAAATATCTTCCTTTGTCTTTTTGATCTCTCACTATTTTGCCACCGTCCAAAGTAATCACTCTTTTGTTCAATGAATTGACTATTTCCCGATTATGGGTGGCAAGAATAATGGTTGTTCCGTACTGGTTTATTTTTGTTAGAAGCTGGATAATCTCCCATGAATTAACGATGTCAAGATTGCCGGTCGGCTCGTCGGCGATAATTATTTCCGGCTGATGAACCAACGCCCTGGCGATAGAAACTCTTTGTCTTTCTCCGCCGGAGAGTTCCTGGGGATAGTTGTTCGTCTTTTCACTTAATCCGACAATTTCTAAAACCTGAGGAACGCTTGCCTGTATTTCTCTGTCTGCGTTTCCAGCCACTTCCATGGCGAAAGCGACATTTTCAAAAATGGTTTTTTTATTCAGTAATTTAAAATCTTGAAAAACAACTCCGATGTGCCGCCGCAGTTTTGGCAAGTCGGAATTTTTTAATTTATTCACTTTTATTTTTTTGATATAAACATTTCCTTGGGTCGGTTTTTCTTCAACAAACAACAGTTTTAATAAGGTGGATTTCCCTGCGCCACTTTGCCCGACAACAGAAACGAATTCTCCTTTTTCAATATTAAAATTAATATCTTCCAGCGCGAAGATATTATCAAGATAGATTTTAGTGACATTTTCGAAGATGATCATTTGATTATTGACAAATTATTATAATTATGTAACACTTTTTATAATATAGCACAAAGGAGGGTATTAAGAATGCCAAGAATAATTGTAGCAGGATTAAATACTGGAAATAATAATAATGAAGAAGTAATGGACGAAGTAGAGAGAATCGCTAGAAAAGTGTTTGGTTTAGGGGGTATGTTGCCAATGAAATCGGGAGCTGTTGAACTTATTCCTGATTTCAGAAACCAGACTTCTACGGTTATAATATTCATAAGCATACTTCTCCACCGAAAAGAAGATCGGACACCAGAAATACTGGAAAAAATTGCTTGGGAATTTGAAAAAGTAGGAAAAGTAACGATCAACGATCAACCAGAGAAACTCTGGAGAAAATTTTGAAGACATTGCGTCTTCTTTTTTTATGCCAAAATTTATTTAAAAAATTTAATAGCTTATTTCATCTTTAATCTTGCTTCAATAAACATATCCAGTTTTCCATCTAAAACATTTTCCACATCATTCGTTTCCGCTTTTGTTCGGTGGTCTTTAACCATCTTATAAGGATGCAGGACATAAGATCTGATCTGGTTTCCCCATTCAGCTGAGGTGTATTCGCCGCGCAGTCTTTGTTTTTCTTCTTCCTCTTTCTCCTGCTGTAATTTATATAATTTGGATTTCAGGATTTTCAAAGCGGTTTCTTTGTTTTGCGCTTGGCTTCTTTCGTTTTGGCACGCCGCGACTATTTTTGTCGGAAGGTGAGTTATTCGGACCGCTGAATCAGTTTTATTAACATGCTGGCCGCCAGCGCCGCCGGCTCGGAAAGTGTCAATTTTCAGATCGTCTTCGTTGATCTTTATCGCGTCTTCTTCTGCGGAAATTTCCGGCAAAACTTCCACTAAAGCGAAAGAGGTTTGCCTAAGATGATCGGCGTTGAAAGGGGAGAGCCGCACCAGGCGATGAACTCCGGCTTCCGTTTTGAGGTGCCCGTAAACATAGGGGCCGGAAACTTCAAAAGTAACGCTTTTAATTCCCGCTTCCTCGCCTTTGGAAATGTGGAGAATGTTGGTTTTGTAACGGTGATTTTCGGCGTATCGCAAATACATTCTCAAAAGCATTTCCGCCCAGTCCTGAGCGTCAACCCCGCCAGCTCCGGCGTGAATTGCCATAATGGCGCCAGCGTCGTCATACTTTTGATTCATTAAAGCCTGGAATTCATTTTCAAGAAACTGCTTGGTTATTTTTTTGGTTTTATTTTCAATTTCTTTGATCAGTTTTTTATTTTCTTTCTCGTCCTCGCTTTCTTCAATTAAGTTCGCCATTTCCAATAAGTCGTTAACTTCTTTTTCTATCCCTTCCCAAAGACCGACCGTGTCTTGATAGCTATCCAGTCGCTTCATCACTCCTTGCGCTTTTCGGCTGTCCTGCCAAAAATCAGGTTCGTTAACCTCCACTTTCAAGCCGACAATTTTCGCCTTTTTCTCAGCCAAGTCAAAGATGGTCCATTACCGAAATAATGTTTTTTTTAAGTTGTTCCAATTGTTTGATAATTTCTTTCATGAGATTATTATAACATTAAATATTTAAATGTTAAAATATTAATATAACCTGAGCCAAGAGCGGGATTTGAACCCACGACCTACGCGTTACGAGTGCGTTGCTCTACCAACTGAGCTATCTTGGCTTGCTATAAATTCAGTGTATTATATTTTAAGATAATTTTCAACCCCAAAATTTACATTGGGGTATTTTATGATCTGCTAATCTTCTAATAATTCCCCTTTCGGGAGGGGAATAATGGGAACGGGATTTGACCAAAAACAGGAAAGGGGTATAATTTATGTATGAACAATATCCAGAGAAAAATTAAGCAGTCTAAGATCGTTGCCGTTGTTTTGGTTTTTATCGGAATGATAGTTTATTTTGCTATCCCGCCGGAGGACCATAACTGTTTTGACAGAATTCAAAATTACGACGAAACGGGCATTGATTGCGGAGGAAAATATTGTTCTCCCTGCCTCATACCGGCCAGGCCGGCTGATGTTGAAGATGTGGAAATAGAGTGGGTTCAGGCGATTCCCGACGGTCCCGACAATTATGATCTGGTGGCGAAAATAATCAATCCCAATTCAAACTGGGGAATTAAATCCGTTGATTATCGTTTTAGCGTTTATGATGAAAATAATAATTTAATAGGCAGTGAAACCGGCAGCACTTATGTTATGTCGGATATTTCCGAGGCGGTAGAACATCGGCAGGTTGAAGAAAATAGTAAATTAAGCGATTCAATTCAGATAATTAAATATATTGTTAAAAATGATTTTGAAACCCAAGACGAACCGTCAAAAGTAACGCTGAGTTTGAATAATACTGTTTGGCAAGAAATTGAAGATTTAAAAAAGCCGAATATTTATATCAGCGGGAAAGAGTTTGGCTATGTTACCGATGGAACCGCCTTTTACAGAGCGTCGGGAGTAACCAATAATGAATCGCCTTACAGTTTTAATCGGATAAACATAAATGTGGTTTTGTACGACGATCTTGGCAGGCCGATAGCGGCGGGAACAACGAATCAGTGGACAGTGAAATCCGGAGAGGGATGGGTTTTCAGTTTTCACTGGGATTATCCGATAGAGGAAAGAATTTTTTATCTTGACTATCAGATTGAAACCAATATTTTTGACGAGGAGAATTATATTAAGGAATTTTAAAAGCCTTCTTTAAAAAAAGGATTGGGGGTGTGTAAAAATTTTAATTTCAAACACTAAACAGGCTCTGGTTACTTTTACCGATTATTCCCCTCTTGGGAGGGGAATTATAAGAAAATCAACAGACCATAAATATCAAATGAATTACAGCTTCCTTAAAAAATTAGATTACTCAATTTTAATAATCACACTCATTTTAATTTCCCTTGGTCTTTTAGTGATTTTCAGCGTTTCTTACGGTTATGACGATTTAGATCTGGGAAATTTTAAAAAGCAAATTATTTTCGCGGCTATCGGGATAGCGGCGATGTTTCTAATATCCTTTTTTGACTATCGCTTTCTTAAAAATTACACCGCTATTCTTTATCTTTTCGGAGTTTTTTTACTAGTTGTTGTTTTGTTTGCCGGCAATACTACAAGAGGTATGGCGGGATGGATCGATTTGGGGTTTTTTAATCTTCAGCCGGCAGAGCTGATGAAAATCATTCTCATTATTGTTCTGGCTAAATATTTTTCTTTTTTCAGCGGCAAGCTGTTTGAGTTCAAGAGAATAATTATTTCAGGAGTCTGTGTTGGAATTCCGGTTATCCTGACTTTGCTTCAACCCGATTTAGGCTCGGCGGCCGTTATGATTTTTATCTGGCTGGGAATGCTGGTAGCGGCCGGAATAAAAACAAATCATTTGATAGCGATACTTCTTATAGGGATTTTGATCTTTGCCGGCAGTTATCTTTTTTTTCTTAAAGATTATCAAAAAGACAGGCTTGTAACTTTTCTCAGTCCCCAATCCGATCCTCTGGGAAGCGGATACAATGTTATTCAGGCGACGATCGCGGTCGGTTCGGGCGGCCTTTGGGGGAAGGGGCTGGGGCATGGCTCTCAAAGCCAGCTTAATTTTTTGCCCGAAAAGCACACCGATTTTATTTTTGCTGTTTTAGCCGAAGAAATGGGTTTTGTCGGCGTAATTTTTTTGCTTGCTCTTTTTGCCGCTTTAATCTTTAAGCTGACAAATATTTCTCTTCGGGTTCAGGATAATTTCGGAAAAATGCTGGTGGCGGGAACGGTTGTTTTGTTGTTTTCTCACATCGTGATCAATATTGGTATGAATATGGGAGTAATGCCGGTAACCGGTATTCCTTTGCCGTTCATTAGCTACGGAGGAAGTTTTCTAATTAGCCTTTTAATAATGCTGGGAATAATTCAAAGCGTAGCGGTTAAAGGGATAAAGTATAAATTAGAAGAAGAAGAATAAAAAAATTTAACAATTTAATAAATATAATTTATGAAAATTCTTATTTTTGGGTATCAGGGAATGCTGGGGCATGAACTGGTTAAAGTTTTTAAAAATAATAACGAGTTTACTCTTTGGGATAGAAACGAAATAGACATTGCCGATCAAAAAGATGTGGAAAGTAAAATAGGGGATTTAAAACCCGAGGTGGTGATCAACGCCGCCGCTTACACGACGGTTGATTTGGCGGAAGGAGAGGGAAAAGAAATTTCTTATCGGGTCAATGGCGAGGCGGTGGGATTTTTAGCGGAAGCGTGTAAAAAAAATGACAGCATTTTAATTCATTACAGCTCCGATTATGTTTTTAACGGAACAAATAAAGACGGCTATCGCGAAGACGATCAACTGGATCCCATTAATGAATACGGAAAATCAAAAGCGTTGGGCGAGAAATTACTTAAAGAGATCGGTCCTGAATTTTATCTAATCAGGCCTTCGTGGATGTTCGGAGCGAGCGGTAAAAATTTTGTGGAAACAATGTTAAATCTGGCGGAAAAAAATAAGGAAATCAGAGTTGTTAACGATCAATACGGTAAGCCGACTTACGCTCGGGATTTGGCCGAAAGAACCAAAGAACTTTTAGAATTAAAAAAACCGTTTGGAATTTATCATCTTACTAATGAAGGCGTTTGTACTTGGTATGAATTCGCGGTAAAAATTTTTGAATTAGCCGAAGTAAAAATAAAAGTAATCCCGGTTACTTCAGCCGAATTTCCCACTCCCGCCAAGCGTCCCGCTTATTCCGCGCTAATAAACACCAAGCTGCCTTTATCAAAAAGCTGGCAAGAAGCGTTGAGAGATTATTTAATAGAGACAAAAAAAATTAGAAATTAGGAAATTGGAAATTAGAGCGAGAGCTTTTTTAATGCTGCCGCGGCGGCTTAGCTCTATGGTTATAAAATGTTTAAATGTTAATATGTTTAAATGACCTATCCTTGCCTAGATCGTAAAAATATGATACAAATAAAAAGTGGCAGAAAATCTAAAGATATAAATGTTTTATGTTTTAAGTTTTAAGTTTCATAATTAGGGGCGTTAGCTCAGTTGGTAGAGCAGCAGCCTTTTAAGCTGATGGTCACAGGTTCGATCCCTGTACGCCCTACATTTTAGAAAATACTT
>DAOVOJ010000064.1 GCA_030629775.1 Candidatus Moraniibacteriota bacterium | reverse complement strand
GACGATGGTAGTAATGCCTTGGGTAATTTTGCTGTCCAGCCGCGGAATTTTAAAAAGCGTCCAGAAACTGTCGGAGTGGTCTAAAATGTCAATAAATCCCGGCGCAACGCATTTCCCGTTAGCGTTGATCGTTTCCTTTGCCGTCGCTTGTTTTAAATCGCCCACTTTGATAATTTTATCTTTCACAATTCCCAAATCAGCTGTGAAAGATTTTTCCCCGCTGCCGTCAACGATAGTTCCATTTTTAATAATGAGATCAAACATTGTAAATTGTTATATTGTTATATTGTTATATTGTTAAGCAATAAGATAGCCCAACAATTTAGCAACTTAACAATGTGACAATTTTTCTTTTTCAATTTCCATCAACCTATTATATTTCGCCAATCTTTCTCCTCGCGACAATGATCCTGCTTTCAAAAAATCAGCTCCGACTGCGACGGCCAAATCCGCGATAAAATCATCGCAGGTCTCGCCGGATCTATGCGAGACAATGATTTTCCAACCGGCCTCTTGAGCCATTTTAACACATTCCATTGTTTCTGTCAGGGTTCCGATTTGGTTTAACTTTATTATAATCGCGTTAGCACATTTATTTTCAGTCGCTTTTTTTAGGCGTGTTACATTTGTTACCGTCAAATCGTCTGCTACTATCATCATTCTTAAATTCTCGGATTTTAATTTCTTCATCATCTCTTCCCAGTCATCCCAATTATTTTCATTCAATCCGTCTTCTATTGAGATTAAAGGATATTTTTTAATCCATTCCATATATAACGCGATCAGTCTGTTATAATCTAAAGAAATATTTTCAGGTTTTAGAATATATTTATTGTCTTCCGGAATAAAAAAGGAATTAGCGGCGGCATCAATAGCCAGAAAAATTTCTTTTCCAGCTTGATACCCCGCTTTTTTTATAGCTCCTAAAATTAAATCAAACGCCTCTGTATGACTTTCAAGTTTTGGAGCAAATCCTCCTTCATCGCCAATTCCGGTTGAATATCCCCTATTTAGCAGTATTTTTTTTAAGCTGTGAAAAATTTCCGAACCAGCTCTAATTTTTTCTTTCATAGTTTTAATTCCAATCGGCGCGATCATAAACTCTTGAATTGCCAATCCGCTATCGGCGTGCTTGCCGCCATTTAAGATATTAAACATAGGAGTGGGTAGCTTGTAGCTTGTAGCTTGTAGCTTGTAGCTTGTAGCTATATATTTATACAACGGCTTGTTTGTCGCTATGGCTCCGGCTCTGGCACAGGCAAGCGACACTCCCAAAATTGCGTTCGCGCCTAAGTTAGATTTACTTTCAGTTCCATCAAGGTCAAGCATTATTTTGTCTATTTTTTTCTGATTTGTTACGGTTTCTCCTTTTAAAATTTTATTTATTTTTTTATTAACATTTTCGCAGGCTTTTAAAACTCCTTTACCATTGTATCTTTTTATGTCCCCATCGCGCATTTCCAACGCTTCGAATTCTCCGGTTGATGCCCCGGAAGGAACTGACGCTGTTGCTTTAATTTTATTATCCAAAACAACCTCAACTTTAAGAGTTGGATTTCCCCGCGAATCAAGAACTTCTCTGGCTTGAATTTTTTTAATTTTGTTTAGCATATTTATTTATTGCAGCTACATCCTATAACGGCGTTTTTTACTTCAAACTCGTTAGAATAAAGTTCTTTCGATTCTTGACAGAATTCTGCTCCCGCTTTTCGGCACTTTGAATAAACACTTAAAGCTATTCTGAAGATTCCCGCTGTTTTGGGAGGGGCAATACCGCAAATAACTTCTTTTTCTTTTTTATCAAAATTTAAAGAATCATATTTTTCTTGGGTTTTATTGTTTTCAATTTTCAGCCATTTGCCGTCAACTTTTTTTTCGTAATTTGCTATGTATTCGCAAGGTTTAACGTAAATCGCTTTATTGGATTTATTAATTATTGAAAAGCTTATCTTCTCGTTTCCGCTGTAAATATTCTTGTCGGTTTTTACCGCAATATTGTTTATGTCGCTTTGGACCGAATAAGTTTCTGTAGCACATTTCTCCCAGTAAACATTTTTTATTAATGACAAAGAGAAAAACAGGCAGGTATAAGCGGCCCAAAAAGCAATTACCAAAATTCCCGCAAAGTAAATTTTAGCGTTCCAGTCAGCCTGAAGAAGACTTTTTTTATTTTTTGTTTTTCTTTTCATATTTTTTAAAAATTAGTTAATATTCAAACCTCCCCTTAATCCCCTCCTTCGCAAGGAGGGGAAATAATTGTTTAATATTATTTCAGTGCTTCCAGTCCTGGCAGTTTTATTCCTGATAAAAATTCCAACATTGCTCCCCCGCCGGTACAGACATAATCTATTTTTTCTAAATCTCCGAATTTATTTACCGCGGCAATCGTCTCTCCTCCTCCTATTATAACATAAGCGTTGTTTTTGGTAAGAGCTTTTGTGATATTTCTAGTTCCATAAGAAAATTCTTCTTTTTCAAACATTCCCATCGGCCCGTTCCAAATAATAGTTTTTGCCATAGAAATAATTTTCTCATATTTTTTAACCGTTTCCATTCCAATATCCAGCCGATTGTTTTTATTATTTATCCAAATAAAATCTTTTGGCAGTTTTACTTTTGGATTTTTTTTAAGCATTTTTTTATCGCCATTTAATATTTCGTTTGCAACCTTTCCTCCCACTAAAATAAAATCAAATTTATTCGTCAAGTTTTCAATAACCGGTAATTTGGTATTCACTTTCGCTCCGCCAATTATAGCAACAGCCGGCTTTTTAGGATTTTTCATCGCTTCAGATAAAATATTAATTTCTTTTTCCAAAAGCAATCCGGCATATGACGGTAAAAATGCCGTAATTGCTGAAACAGAAGCATGAGCGCGATGAGAAACGGAAAAAGCGTCGTTGACATAAATATCGGCAAATTTGGATAACTCTTCCGCAAATTTTTTATCATTATTTTCTTCCTCTTTATAAAACCGCAAATTTTCTAATAAAACAATTTCTCCTACCCGCATTTCTTTAACTGCTCTTTTGACCTTATCGCCAACACAATCATCAATAAATTTTATTTCTTTGTTTAATAATTTTTCTATCCTATTTGCCACCAACTTTAAACTATATTCCTGACTTTCGGCTTTATAGACTTTCGGCTTTATAGACTTTCGGCTTGTCTCCGGTCTTCCCAAATGACTCATTAAAATAATCTTCGCTCCTTGCTTTATTAAATATTTTATCGTCGGCAACGCCGCCCTAATTCTCCAATCTTCTTTATCATCCACGATCCCGTCATCCCCAACCGGCACATTAAAATCAACTCGCACGAGGACTTTTTTGTTTTTTAG
>DAOVOJ010000032.1 GCA_030629775.1 Candidatus Moraniibacteriota bacterium | reverse complement strand
GTTGCAACCGAAAGGCCATAGTAGGTACCTATCCAAACACTTCCATTGTCATCTTGACACATAATAATTTCTGTACCTATTCCCGAAATACTTGCCAAGGCGGAAGCTCTTTTGGCTTTGTTTCTGGCGCTGCCTAAACTTACTAAAACCACACTCGCTAAAATACCGATAATCGCGATAACGACCAAAAGCTCGATCAAAGTAAAACCTTTTGAGTTCTTTCCTTTACTTAATAATTTTAACATTTTCTTCACCTCCTTTCAATTAATGGAATTGTGAATAGTGAATAGTGAATTTTTATTTCTCTATTTACTCGCAATTCACAATTCACTATTCATATTTTTAACACCTTCATTTTAACACAATGATTAAATCAGAGCAACAAGATGAATAGCGAATTGTGAATTGTGAATTCCCGCTTCACAATTCTCTATTCACCATTCTCAATTCACTATTCAAGATTTCAACAAATTTCTCAAATCATTCACATCCGTTGAATAAATTTCCGCATTTTTTCTGGTAATCTCTCCTTTGACGACTAACTCGGCCAAAGAATTATTAAGAGAAACCATCCCCTCGTCGGCGCTGGTATTAATTACCAAATTAAGCTGGTGAGTCTTGCCTTCTCTGATTAAATTTCGCGCTGCCGGATTGCTAAATAAAATTTCTCCCGCCGGCGCTCGGCCTCCTTTTATCTTCGGAATCAGACGCTGGGAAAAAATTCCCAATAAACTGCCCGCCAGCTGCATTCTGATCTGGTTCTGCTGAGCGGCCGGAAAACTGTCAATAATTCGGTTTATAGTTTGCGCGGCGTTGTTGGTGTGCAGAGTGGCAAATACCAAATGTCCCGTTTCCGCCGCCGTTACCGCCGTGGCAATCGTTTCAGTATCTCTCATCTCGCCGACCATAATCACATCCGCGTCTTCCCTAAAACAGGATCTGAGAGCCGTATGAAACGATTTTGTGTCCCGCCCGATCTCTCTTTGATCAACGATACATTTATCCTGAACATAAAGATACTCAATAGGATCTTCAATGGTAATAATATGCCCATAATGAGAGTGGTTAATAATATCAACCAAGGCCGCCAAAGTGGTGGATTTTCCGTGTCCGGTCGGACCGACCACTAAAACAAATCCCTGGGAGTATTGGGTAAATTTTTCCAGAATAGGAGGCAAACTTAATTCTTCCAAGGTTTTAATTTTAGAAGGGATCATTCTCATAGCGATTCCCAAAAATCCTCTTTGATGAAAAATATTTGTTCTGAATCTCATCTTTCCCTGAAAGTCATAAGAAAAATCAATTTCCTTGTCTTTTAAAAGCCGCTCTTTCAAACTGTCCGGTAAAAGCAAATCGGCGAATTTCTTAACTTTCTGCGGAGTGAGAATTTCCCTATTAGATAAAGCCATCAATTTGCCATCAACTCTCACCGTAGGATATCGACCAACCGAAAAATGCAAATCAGAAGCCCCCTGCTCAGCCGTGCTGGCAATTAATTCGTCCAGCTCTTGTTTTAGATTTATATTAGTCATAATAATTAATGAATTATAAATTAACGGATTAAAGAATTAACGGATTGATTTATAAGTGGAAAGTAATAGAAATTCGCTTCGCGAAATTAATTGAAATTAAATTGTTGCTCGTCATACCACATTAAAGATTTAAAACGCCTTATTCGAAATTCATTGTCCAATAAAATTTCTAACGGGGCGCGCGACAATTAAATTTCTATCAATTTCTACTAATTTCAATAAATTTCTATTTTATTAACAATCCTTTAATTCGTTAATTCGTTAATCAACAATTTTTTAATTCTTCGATTTTTTCAACACTTTCTCCACCCTACCAACCACTTCGTCGGGGGTAAAATGCGCCTTAATAATATAATCATCCGCTTTCAATTCTAATCCTTCTTCAATGTTTTCTTTCTGCCCCAGATTGGTCAGAAGAATAACCGGAATGTCTTGCAGTTTTGGATCTTTTTTAATCATTCTTAAAACCCCAAAACCGTCCATTCTGGGCATAATGATGTCCAAAACTACCACATCAGGTTTATTTTCATTAATTATTTTAATTCCTTTAATTCCATCATCCGCTTTCAGCACTTTATAACCCGTCATTTCAAACTTAGTGCAATACATATCCATAATAAAAGCATCATCTTCAATAATGAGAATTTTGGTTTTATTTTGTTTTTTTGCTTCCTCCATAAAATTATGTTAGATAATAAACGTGTAACGTGTAACGCAAAGCGTATGACGTATAACGTATATTTAACTTGTTATGCGTTTTGCGTTACACGTTATACGTTTATTCCTCGCTTAATTTCAAAATTTCTTCAATTGTCGTAAATCCTTTGAGCGCCTTGATCATTCCATCCTGCCTCATAGTAATCATCCCTTGATTTTCCGCCGCTTTTTTAATCGCCTCTTCCGATGGTTTGTCAGAAACAATTTTCTCCATTTCGGAATCTATATCTAACACTTCGCAAATAGAAATTCTTCCCCGATAACCTTTTTGACCGCAGCGTTTGCATCCTTTTCCGCGAAATAATTTGAGCGGCAAACTCAAATCTATCTCTTTTTTTTGCTCATCAGAAATATGCTCAAGTTCTTTTAAAATCATTTCTTCTATTCCCGGGGAAACTTTAATTTCCTCCTTACAATTACCGCAAATTCTTTTCGCCAGCCTTTGCGCGATAATAACATTTAAGGAAGAAGAAATTAAAAAAGATTCTATTCCCATATCAATCAACCTAGGAACAACTCCAATAGCGTCGTTAGTATGTAAAGTTGAAAGAACCAAATGCCCGGTTAAAGCGGCGTGAGTCGCCAGTTCCGCCGTTTCCTGATCGCGAATCTCGCCAACCATAACAATATCAGGATCCTGACGCAAAATTGATCTTAGTCCGGAAGCGAAAGTAAATCCAATATCCGAATTAATTTGGCCTTGATTAACGCCAGCCAAACGATACTCTATCGGATCTTCCAAAGTAACTATATTAACCCCCTCTTGATTAAGAATGTTCAAAATAGCATACAAGGTCGTTGACTTTCCTGATCCTGTCGGTCCGGTAATTAAAATCATTCCAAACGGCTTATCAATATTTTCTTTAAGAACTCTTGCATTTCTCCCCCAAACACCAAGCTCTTTCAGTGTTTTTATCCCACCCGAGGTATCTAAAATTCTCATCACCACTTTCTCTCCACCTGAAACGGGAAAAGTGGAAACTCGTAAATCAACTTCCTTATCTTCTCCGCCCTTTTCGGACAGCAAAAAATGAAATCTTCCATCTTGCGGCTTTCTGTTTTCATCTATTTTAAGATTGGATAATA
Source organism: Candidatus Moraniibacteriota bacterium (assembly GCA_030629775.1). Lineage (GTDB taxonomy): Bacteria > Patescibacteriota > Minisyncoccia > JAHIHE01 > DAOVOJ01 > DAOVOJ01. Next base: position 5,988 of record DAOVOJ010000032.1, on the reverse strand, counting down.
TTTTAATCCTGGAAACAATCGCCGGATGAACCCTGAGAGGCAAAACAAGGCTGGTATGTAAAACTCCATCCAAGCGATATCTTATTCTCAATTCATTTTCAAGCGGCTCTATATGAACATCGCTAGCATTACCTTCAATGGCGTGCCTTAAAATTATGTCAACTATCCTGCTTACCGGAGCCTCTTTAAAAATTTCCTCTGTACCTTCTCCTTCTTTTATTTTAACAACCTCGCCCTCTTTGGATTTAATTTCTTTCTCTACATTTTTAAGAGCCATTTTTAATTCGGAGGTGGCTGTTCGATACTGCTTGATCAGAATATTAAAAACACCCTGAGAAATAAAATAAGTTTTGGTTTTCAAATTATGTTTTTCCGAGATAAATTTCAGCGCCTCCTGAGCCTCAATGTTGTTTGGATTGATCATCGCCACTTTTACAATACCCTCGCTTTTCTCAAAAGGAATAAATCCGTAATAAGCGGCCGCTTCTTCCGGAATTTCTTTTAAGATTTCCTTGGAAATAGACTTCTCTCTTAAATTAATATAAGGAACTTTCAAATAAGCAGCTTTGGTTTCAGTCAGTTTTTCTTCATCAACCAAATTTTTATTTAAAACAACATTAAAAGCGTCTTTTCCCGTTTTTTGCTTTCTTTAATAACATCTTTAGCTTGGTCTTGAGTTATAACTTTCTCAGATATTAAAAAATCAATAATTTTTTGATCAAATGAATTTTCCATAGTTTACTTAGTATTAAGTAAAATGATCTAATTCTCGTCAAATCCTTTCATCGCCAAGCCTATGGCAACCGAAAAAGAGGGAGCCATTTCACGCAAAACCGGAGTTAACGGCTCAGGATAAGACAAATACCGCCAAGGATCCCCCAGCTCTACCGTTAAGCCTAATCTCTTGCTAAAATAATTACTCAAACCTTTCAGATTGGCCGAGCCTCCGACTAAAATTACCCTCTCAAACTGCCCTCCTCTTTTCTTAGAATAATAATCCATCATTTTTTTAATTTCCGTCACGATTGTTTCTATTATTGGAACCGTAATTTCAAAAATTTTCTTTCCGTTGACATTTTGAGCTTCCAGTCCGAAACTCCTTTTAAAAGATTCAGCTCGATCAAAATTGACTCCCAATCCATAACTTATCGCTCTTGTTATCTCATCTCCGCTGACATCAACACTGTGATTTTTTATTACCGAACCTTTATCAACGACAACGATATTGGTTGTCATAGAGCCAACATCCGCTATAATTACAGAACTGGCGCCCTGGACATCTTCTTTTTTGATCAACGATCTTGCCAAAGAAAAAGATTCTGTCTCCAAAGCTGTTAATTTTAAACCTGCTGATTTGGCGATCTGAGCGTATTTTTTAGCAATCTCCTTGGAAATGGCCACCAAAAGAATCTGGCTTGTTTCGGAATTTTTAGCCCCTATGCCGTTTGTTTTTCCGCTGGTATTCTTGTTAACTATATCCCATCCCAAAATGACCTCGTCTAAAGAAATAGGAATATACCGCCTTGCTTCAAAGAATATCGCCGACTCTATTTCATTTTCAGGCATATCCGGCAATTCAATAAGAGCCGAGAAAGTGGAAAAAACCGGCACAGACATTGCTGTTTGCTTGGCGGTTGCTTTGGACTTATCCAAAATTTCCTTCAGTAAACCTGAGACGCGGCCGTTTAAAAATGTTGAATTTTTTGATTTTGATTCAAGAGAACCGTTTAAAAATTCCAGCGATCCGCAAGTTTCAACTAAGCCGTAAGTCTCAAGCTTGGGATTATTTTTTTCACCTCCAAGCTGCACCACTTTTATGCCCGTAGTGCCAATATCAACTCCCAAAAAACTTTTGGGACTTCTGTGTAAAAAATTAAACATTGTTTTTTATTTGACTGTTATTTTTTTTGAAACCGTTTTTTTAATTTTAGGAAGTTTGACGGTAAGAATTCCTTCTTTCATTGCCGCTTCCGCGCTTTCAACATCAACTTCAGTGGGCAAGATTACCGAACGCGAAAAACTACCCCAAAAACATTCCTGATAGTAATAATCTTCCGAAGCAACTTCGTCGGGATTTTGGCGAACACCTTTAATGGTCACCATATCATTATTGATAGAAATATCCAGTTCTTCCGATTTAACTCCGCCCACGATTGATTTAATAACGATGTCTTTTGCCGTCTGATAAACATCGATCGCCAACTGCCCTTCTTCTCCGTTTTCGCTTTTCAATGATTCTGCATCATTCATCCATTCCTCCTTTTTTTCCTCAGGACCTTCTTTGCCAGATTCTGTCATCATATCTTTTTTTATTTGTTTTTTTGAAGCATCGTCCAATTCACGATCCACTTTTTCTTTTTCATCGTTTTGTTTAACTTGTTCAATGGAAACTTCTTCCACTTGCTTTTTCAAATCCTGCTCTAAATTGATGCTCTCTTCCAGATCATCTCCGCCCGCTCCAACGATTCTGTCCAAAAATGATTTTTTTTGTTTTGTCATAGATTTATTTTTATTTTATTAAGATTAAATTATAATATTACCAATTAAGAACGGTTCTCAATTTACCGCCGACTCAATTAACATTATTATAACATTTTTTTAAAACCGCAACAAGACCGCCCGTCAAACAGAAAAAGACTTTAATTTTTCTTCAAGTTTTCCTATCTTTTCCGAGCCTTCTTTATATTTTACTCTTTCTTTTTCAACAATATCAGCTGGCGCGTTTTTAACAAACTGCTCATTTTCTAATTTATTTTTAATTTGTTTTATATATTTTTCTAATTCATCAATTTCTTTTTGTAAATTCTTCTTTTCTTTTTCTTTATCAATCATTCCTATTAAATAAATTTCAATATCGCCAACAACTAAATAAGCCGCGTTTTTAATCTTGTCGCCTTTCTCTTTTATTTCCAATTTATCAATTCCCGTTCTAAGATTTTTGATTAAATGCGCTTGTGCTTCAATAAGTTCTTTTTTATTACCGGCATAAATAACAGCATCTATTTTTTTAGACGGTTCAATTTTATATTCCGCCCTGGATTTTCTAATGACAGATATAATATTTTGAATTATTTCAAAATCGCCCCCGTTTGTTGGAACACAAAATTTTGTGTCCCTACATGGCCATTTTTCAATCATCAATAAACTCTCTCCATCTATTTCTTTCCAAATTTCTTCCGTTACGAACGGAACAAACGGATGCGCCAAAATTAAAAGCTGCTTCAAAACATAATTTAAAATTTCATCTTTATTTTTTTCAACCTTTGAAATTTCCAAATACCAATCAGCAAAATCATTCCAAGTAAATTCTTTTATTTTCTCCCCTGCCTGTGAAAATCTATAATTGTCCAAATCATCCGTAACTTCTTCAATCAAATTATTTAATTTTTCCAAAATCCACTTATCCGCCAAAGTTAAATTATCATAATCAATTTCTTGATTCCTGATTCTTAATTCTTGATTCTTGATTATACTTTCAGACGCTAAACCATCTTTTTCGCTCTTACTGCCTTTAATGCAAGTGGCTGTAATATATCGTGAGATATTCCATAACTTATTTACAAAATTCCGATACCCTTCAATTTTTTCTTCATACATTTTTATGTCATTTCCCGGACTGGATCCGATGATCATACTCAGCCGCAAAGCATCAGTTCCATATTTTTCGATCATCTCAATCGGATCAATTCCGTTTCCTAAAGATTTGCTCATTTTTCTGCCCTGTTTGTCGCACACCATTCCGTGCAAATAAACTTTTTCAAACGGAATCTCGCCCATTATATAAGTCGTCATCAAAATCATTCTTGCCACCCAAAAAAACAAAATGTCGTAACCCGTCTCCATTACCGAAGTCGGATGAAATTTTTTCAAATCCGGACTGTTCTCAACCCACTCTTCAAATGTCTTATATTTTTTGTAATCTTTGTTTAATAAAGTTGAAAAAGTCCAAAGCCCCGACGAAAACCAAGTGTCAAGCGTATCTTTATCTTGTATCCATATATTACATGCTTTTAATATTTCCTTATAACTTTTATCTGAAAAATGATCTGCATTATCAATAATGATTAACGGAACGCCTAACTCATCTGATAATTCTTCAGAAATTTCAAATTTTATATAAGGATCATTGCTAGAATGGATAACAGAATATTGTTTAATATTATTTTTAATTTTTTCAAAATCCAACTCGCCCATCTGCTTAAAAAATTCTGGTATTTCAGAATTTTCCAGCGGAGTACAGACTGCGACTAAATTTCCAATTTTTTTGCCTCTCATAGCCGCGCCTAGCGCTAAAGTCGCTCCTAAAGAACGGCCTATTACAATTGTCTTTTCGTCAGTTTCAACTTTATTAAATTCCTCTAGCCATTCATTAAAATCAGGATTATCGGGATTTGGAAAACTGGGAACTTCTACTTTTATTCCTCTGGATTCAAGCTCATTTTTTAACCAAGGAAAAAATGCCTCATCAGGACCAGAACCCCAAGCATGCAATAAAACCGCTTTATTATATTTTTCTTTTGGCGATTCAGTTCCAACATAAACTTTTCTTTCATTGACTTTTGACTTTATGGACTTTTGACTTTTGACTTTTAGCTCATACTTCCATCCAGGCTTCCACGCTTTTGTTTTTCTCCAGTCCTCATCAAACGCTTGTTCCCAAGTTTTATTTTTTAGAATTACATCTAAGGCTAATTGAGGAGCTTTGTGAGCAACAATGGCAATTTTTTTACCTTGATAATTATTTATAACATCATCTATAAAATCTTTCGTTCTTTTTTCAACATCTTTATAACTTTCTCCATTTGGAAACGGTTTATTTATTACATTTTTTTCTACCGCCAAAACTTTAGACGCATCAGCTTGCGTTAAATCTCCATAATCACACTCGCGCAATCTTTTATCCTGAATAATTTTTATATCTCTATCACTGAATGTTAGGTTTGCAGAATCAACCGCTCGTTTCAAATCTGAACAAAACACAATGTCAAATTTCTGATCTTTAATTGTTTTATTTAAATCTTTTGACTGCTGAATTCCTAGTTCCGACAATTCTGCATCATAATGACCAGACGCTTTATTATTTTCATTATCAACTGTTGTTCCATGAACAAAATAAGCAATATCAATTCTTGATTCCTGATTCCTGATTCTTGATTCATTTTTATACCAAACCGGAATCCTATGCCCGAACCAAATCTGCCTTGAAATACACCAGTCGCGCAAATTCTCCATCCAGTGAAAATACATTTTTTCAAATCTTTCTGGAATAATGCTTATTTCTTTATTTTTAACGACTTCAAGAGAAACCTCTTTCAAAGACTTATTTTGAAAATATTTATTACCTTCAATCGTAATTTTCTTATCCACACTGACAAACCACTGTAAAGACGGTAATGGCTCGATCGTAGCTCCGCAGCGATAACAAACGCTCAGACTTTGATCAACTTCTTCAACTTTTTCAATTAAATTATTATCCTCAAGATATCGGACAAACTTTTCTCTCGCTTCTAAAACCGTTAATCCCGCGTAATCTTTTCCGGCATTAGCGTTCATTTTTCCATCCTCACCAATGATTTTAATTTTTTCCAAATCATTTTTTTCCGCCATTTCCCAATCAGTCATACTGTGCGCGGGAGTAACTCCAAGCGCTCCAGTCCCGAATTCCATTTCAACTTCGCGGTCCGCGATGATCTTGATATTATGCTCGCCGTTTCCTAAATTTATTTTATAAACTTTGCCAATATAATTTTTATATCTTTCATCTTTCGGATTAACCGCGACCGCCGTGTCGCCTAATTTTGTTTCAGGTCTTGTCGTCGCGATCGTAATCGGAAAATCTTTGTCATATTTAAAATAATACAAATTCGCTTTTTGGTCTTTATGTTCAACCTCGTCATCCGCCAAAGTTGACTCGCACCTCGGACACCAATTTACAATTCTGTCTCCACGATATATCAACTCGTCATTGAACATTTTCACAAACACTTC
>DAOVOJ010000019.1 GCA_030629775.1 Candidatus Moraniibacteriota bacterium | reverse complement strand
TATCCTCGGCATAAGGATAAAAAGTTATGATGTGACAATTTCCCGTCTTGGAAAACATCAATAAATCTTGCTCGGATGGGTGCATAGCGGCGGGATGCCTTCAATTCCAAATCTTTTCACGACAATATCCCTCGGCCTTTCCGGCAGGGTTTCAAGAATTTCCAAAGCAAAACTGATCAAGCTCGCCCTTAAATTTTCAGTATTAATTTCCATAAATTTTTTTATTATTATTGTTATTATTATTCCTTTTTTCATCTCACAATTATTATTATGAGGTGGAAAAAAGAAAAAAAGGAAGGAAAAATTTAAAACAAGGCGTTTTTAAAAAAGTTTTCAACAGCTACAACTGTTGCTTTCGAACAACCTTCCGCAATCAGACCAAACTTTGCACTATAGTATTCTTCGTAGTCTTCGTCTTCGTCTTCCTCGTGCCCTTCATCCCTTATTCCAAGAGCATGTCCATTTATCATTCCCACCATCTTAAGATAGTCTTCTTTTTCTTCATCTGTTAGTTCAGCCATAAAGCTCATATTATTTGCCTCCTAAAAGCAGACCAGATTATTCGTTTTAAAAAACAAACAATCAATTCTGCTTTTAGAATTTTATTTCCTTCCCTTTTTTCAAAGAACTCGACGTCAATCCTGTAAAACAGAATCAAACGCACCAGTTACGCTACTTTCAGCATAACAATGTATCCTAACACACCTATAAAATTTGTCAACCCCGTTTTTGTCATTTCGAAACGGAGCGATAGCGGAGTGAGAAATCGCTTCAATGATATAAGTCTCAATAAATAACATTGAAGGGATTCTTCCACTCCATTCCCTCTTCGGCTATCGCTGCAGGGTCACTTCGGTCAGAATGACAAAAGTTCGTCTGTACCTTTAGTCAGTGTTTGTCAGTGTGCCATTAATTTAAAAAACTAAAAAACGAGACGACTTCGCCTCGTTTTTTGACACGCCCTAATTTTTCAATTTCTAATTCCCTTCTTTCTTCTCCTCATACTCCCCCTTGATCGGTTCGTCTTTTTTATCTTCTTTCTTGTCTTCTTTCTTGTCATCCGGCGAAGGAGTTTGAGAAGCTTGCTGCGCTTGCTGATACATCGCCGCGCCGATTTTTTGGGATTCTTGGGAAAGTTCTTCGGACGCTTTTTTAATTGCCTCGGAGTCATCTCCATCTTTTACTTTCTTCAACGCTTCAACTTTTTCCTCAACGGTTTTCTTGTCTTCCGATTTAATTTTGTCTTCCGCTTCTTTTAAAAGCTTCTCAGTGCTGTAAACCAGAGTGTCGGCATTATTTTTGACTTCCACTTTTTCTTTTTTCTTTTTGTCTTCTTCCGCGTGAGCTTCCGCGTCTTTCGCCATCTTTTCTAATTCGTCTTTAGAAAGACCGGAGGAAGATTCAACTCTTATAGACTGTTCTTGTCCGGTTGCCTTGTCTTTCGCTTTAACATCCAGAATTCCATTAGCGTCAATGTCAAAAGAAACTTCAACCTGAGGAACTCCTCGCGGCGCCGGAGGGATGCCGGTCAAAATAAATCGTCCTAGCGATTTATTGTCCGCCGCCATTCCTCTTTCACCCTGCAAAACATTGATTTCCACTGAGGGCTGATTGTCCGCCGCCGTGGAGAATACCTGCGTCTTACTGGTCGGGATAGTTGTATTTCTTTCAATTAGCTTGGTTGAGACGCTGCCTAATGTTTCTATTCCCAAAGACAACGGAACAACATCCAGAAGCAAAACATCCTTCACATCGCCGCCCAAAATCCCTCCCTGAATGGCCGCGCCGGTCGCCACCACTTCGTCCGGGTTAATCCCCTTGCTCGGCTCCTTGCCAAAGAATTTTTTAACCGTTTCCTGAACGATCGGCATTCTGGTTTGTCCGCCAACCAATAAAACCTCGTTAATCTCTTCCGCTTTGAAACCGGCGTCGTCAAGCGCTTTCTGGCATGGCTTCAGCGTTCCTTGAACTAGATCGTCAACCAATTCTTCCAGCTTGGCGCGAGTCAAAGTTAAATTTAAATGCTTCGGTCCCGCGTCGCTAACGGTAATAAACGGCTCGTTGATAGTCGCCTCTAGAGAAGAAGAAAGTTCGTGCTTAGCTTTTTCCGCCGCTTCTTTAAGGCGTTGAAGAACCATTTGGTCATTACTTAAATCAATCCCTTCGTTTTTCTTGAATTCATCCACAATCCAGTTAATAATTTTTTGATCAAAATCATCACCGCCCAAATGAGTATCGCCGGAAGTGGATCTTACTTCAACAGTGTCGTCCCCCACTTCTAAAACCGAGACATCAAAGGTTCCTCCTCCCAAATCGTAAACGGCGATTTTTTCGTTTTTCTTTTTATTCAGCCCGTAAGCCAACGCCGCCGCAGTCGGTTCGTTGATAATTCGCTTCACTTCCAGCCCGGCGATTTTTCCAGCGTCTTTGGTCGCTTGTCTCTGGGAATCGTCAAAATACGCCGGTACCGTGATAACTGCCTCGGTTATTTTTTCGCCCAGTTTGTCTTCCGCGTCGCTTTTCAGCTTTTGTAAAATCATCGCCGAGATTTCTTGAGGCGTGTGTTCCTTATCGCCCATTTTTACTTTTACTCCGCCATTGGCTTTGATAATTTTGTAGGGCAGAAGTTTAATGTCTTCTTGAACTTCTTTGTCTCCAAACTTTCTTCCAACTAAACGCTTAATGGAAAAAACAGTGTTTTCCGGATTAGTCACCGCCTGCCTTTTAGCAAGCACGCCGACTAATCTCTCCCCGCTCTTACTGATCGCCACTACCGACGGAGTGGTTCGGTTTCCTTCTTTGTTTTCAATGATTTTCGCCTCCCCCGCTTCCATCACTGCCATCGCGCAGTTAGTGGTCCCAAGATCAATTCCTAAAATTTTACTCATAAATTTTTCCTTTCTATGTCTCGTTATTTTTATTTAACAAGATAATTTTTAATAATAAACTTAAAACTTATACATTTAATTGTCATCCTGAGCGTAACGGAGCGGTAGCGGAGTGGAGCCGAAGGATCTGTAAGAGAATAAAGCGTGTGTTTCAATATATCTTTACGAAACACAAGCATACTGCCCTTACAGATTCCTCCGCTCCGCTCCCTCTTCGGCTATCGCCTCAGAGTCGCTACGGTCGGAATGACAGGTAAAGGTGTAATCCGCAATGATTCTCTATTCACCACTCACCACCACCCTCGCCGGGCGAATTACTTTTCCTTTCATTAAATACCCTTTCCTAATCTCTTCAACAATTATATCTTCCGGCTCGTCTGATTTTTCTTTGCCGATTACTTCGTGATATTCTGGATTGAATTTTTCGCCGACTGATTTCATTTCTTCCACACCGACTTCTCTTAAAAAATTTTCCAACTGGCTTTTGATATGATAAATTCCTTTTGCCCACTCAGAATTTTCCAGCTCTTCCGGCAAGTGCTTAGTCGCCAAATTAAAGTTGTCAACAACAGGCAACAGATCTAAAATTATTTCTTCCCCGGCAAATTTTCTAAACTCCTCCAATTCCTGCTCCCGCTGTTTTTTATAATTCACAAAATCCGCTTTCTCTCTCTGCCAGCCCATCAAATATCCCCCCGCCTCTTCCCGGCATTCAACTAATTCTTTTTTTATTTCTTTCAAACTTTTAACTTTTTCTTTTTTTACGGTTGACATATTTTAAAATAGTTTATAGAATAAATTTAGTTGAAATTAAAGGAGGTTATGTTAATGGAGAAAAAGATGGAAGAACTCATTGTTTTTGGAGGATGGATGCTTGTCATCTGTCCAATAACAGTTTGGTCTTCTTTATTTATTCCGTGGTTAGAATTAAACCTTTTAGGGTTTACACTAATCATTGGACTTTGTTGCGTAGCGTTTTTTTTGTGGCTAGTGTTAACTCAGATATTCTTTATGGCCATAGAGAAAAGAACGCACATAACAGACATAAATGGGCAAGGAAACTGAATAACATTTCAATTCCAAACCCTTTTTTTATTTTCTTTTTATTTGTCATCCTGAGCGGAACGGAGCGATAGCGAAGTGGAGTCGAAGGATCCCTTCCTGACAGCTCTTAGAATTATCGCACGGGGATCCTTCGACTCGTTCCTCGCTCAGAGCTTGTCCTGAATTTAGTTCAGGAATGACGGTAAAATCTGTGTCAAATTATCAAAACTCCCTATCCAAAATCCTTCCCACATAATCCACCAGCGAAACATTGCGAGCGTAGTCCATTCTCTTTGGACCAATAATCGCTAAAAAGCCTTTATTAGGTCCGAAACGGCAGCTTGAAACAATCATACTGTAATCATCCGCTTGAAGAATTGGATTTTCCTCGCCGATATAAACCGCCGCCGCTGAATTATTTTCCTGTTGAAAAGAAAATTCTTCCAAGCTTTCCGCGAGACAATCAATCATTTCCGCCACCCTGGCAACGCTTTCCAAATCATTAAAATCCGGCTGAGACAACAAGTGCCCGATTCCCGACTCGCAGAAATCATCTGAATTTATCAGTCCGCTAACCGCTAAATTTTCAGACATCATTGAGAGAAGTTTCGCCGCCGTTCTCATTAATATTTTATTCTTTATTTCACTTTTTAAAAGTTCCGCTTGTAAAATTCTTTGCTCTCTGGCGCTTAGCCTTCTTTGTTTCATCAATAAATCAACAAAATAACGAAATCCTTTATTTGTCGGAATTCGCCCCGCTGAAGTATGCGGTTGATAAAGATAGCCCCCTCTTTCCAATTCCGTCATCTCAAATCGTAAAGTTGCCGGGCTTAATCCAAAATCATATTTCTCCGCCAAAGCGCTGGAACTCACCGGAACAGCCGTTTCAATATACTCATCAATTACCGCCGCCAAAATTGCTTCTTGCCTTTCCTCCATAAATAATATTTATTATTTATTAGCACTCTCCTTCCGAGACTGCTAATTTTATTATAAGCGTTATAAAATTGATGTCAACCCCGTTCGTATAACGTGTAACGCAAAACATGTAACGAGAGTTTATGATATTTCGAATTATATAGTTATACGTTTTGCGTTACACGTTATACGTTATACGATTTTTTGTCTTATTTTTAATTTATGATATACTGAGTTCATAAACAAAAATAAATAATAAAAACAAAAACTATGACTAACATTGACCAAGATAAAATCGTTCTTATTAAAAAAATGATTGAAAATGCCGAAAGAAGCATTCAAGCGGCTAAACAAATTTTGGAGCAAGTGGATATTTCCGAAAGCAAGCTAAAATTTTCCAGCCAGGACCAAATAATTGAGGGAATTTTTAACGGAGAAAAAATGATCGGGCTGGACGGAAAAGGATATCCCGTGCCGGCTAATTACGCCAGTAAATCAAAACTGATTGAGGGGGATGTCTTAAAGCTCACTATCACCCAAGACAATTCTTTCGTCTATAAACAGGTCGGACCAACAGAAAGAAAAAAAGTGGTTGGCGTTTTGATCAAGGACAAAAAGAACTATTTTAAAGTTTCAGCAGACGACAAACAATATCAAGTTTTGCCAGCTTCGGTAAGTTATTTTAAAGCAAATCTCGGCGATCAAATAACTTTGGTAATTCCTAAAAACACGCTAAGTCATTGGGGAGCGATAGAAAATGTTATCACGGAAAATAATAAAAACAGCGATAGCGAATTAAACGCGCGAGATAATATCGCTAGCGATAAAATAGAGGATGATTTGGAAGAATTACTGGAAGAAAAAAATAAAGAAGACTCAATTCAGGATGAATGGACACCTAATTTAGAAGAACTGAAAAAAGAAATGGGGAATGAACACGCCGGCGATATCAATATTTAATTATCTTAACTTACTACAATATGTCTAGCGCTAAAAAAACAACCCAAAAACAATTCTCCCGCTTCGTCGTAGTGGGGTTCATCAACACCGCGATTGATTTTTTTGTTTTAAATGTTCTGTCTTTTTTAACTGGAATAGAAAAAGGCGCCGGCGCTGCTGCGTTAAGCTCTATTTCTTTTTTAGTCGCCAATCTCAACAGTTACATTTTAAATAAAAAGTGGACATTCAAAGAGCACAGCGCTAAGAATATCAGCAAGCAATTTACCAAATTTTTTACTGTCAGCATAATGGGCGCGGTGATAAATTTTGTTATCGTGGGAGTTTTGACGACCTATGTTCAGTCCCCTTTTGAAATAGACGGCAGGCTCTGGCTCAACATTTCCAAAGCCACCGCCATTGGAGTAGTGCTGTTCTGGAATTTCTTCGGATACAAATTATTTGTGTTTAAAAAGTAAAAAATAGAATTACGAATTTTTAATTTTTAGTTGTAATTCATAATTCTTTATTCTACTATTATGATTGTTTTATACCGAAAATATCGTCCGACTAACTTTAGTGAAGTTGTCGGACAGGATCATATTATTAAAACCTTGAAAAACGCGGTATCCTCTGATCGCGCGGCGCACGCTTACCTGTTAACCGGACCAAGAGGCACGGGGAAAACAACCGTCGCTAGAATCTTAGCCAAGGCGGTTAATTGCGAAAAGCCAAAGAATGGCGAACCGTGCAACCAATGCCCTGTCTGCAACGGCATCAATCAAAATAATTTTTTGGATTTAATAGAAATTGACGCCGCCTCCCATACCGGCGTTGACAATATTAGGGAGCTGATTGAAAAAATCAGATTTTCTCCCAGCGCTTCAAAATACAAAGTTTACATTATTGACGAGGTTCATATGTTGAGCAAAGGAGCTTTTAACGCTCTCCTAAAAACGCTTGAAGAGCCACCCGCTCACGCCATTTTTATTCTCGCCACCACCGAAATTCACAAGGTTCCGGCAACCATTCTTTCCCGTTGCCAAAGATTTGATTTTAAAAGATTAAGCGTCTCTGAAATAGCCGGCAAACTAGCTGAGATTGCCAAAAAGGAAAAAGTTAAAATTGATAAAAAAGCGCTTGATTTGATCGCGCTTAACGCTGGCGGAGGAATGAGAGACGCCGAGAGTCTCTTGGGGCAAGTTATTTCTTTGGAAGACAAAGAGATAACTTTAGAGGAAGCGCAAATAATTTTGGGAACCACCGACTTGACAGCGACGGCTGAAATGATAGAATGTTTGGCAGAGCAAAAATACCAAAAAGGAATAAATTTAGTCAGCCAGATCAACAATGAGGGTTATGATCTGGAACAATTTGCTCAATCACTGATTGAATATTTGCGTAAAATAATTCTGTTAAAAATTGATGACAATTTCGGCAAAAATCTATCTTCCGAAATGACCGAGGAACAAATTAAAGAAGCGGAAAATTTGGCTGATAAAATTACTATGCCAAAACTGATAAAAATAATCCGCCTTTTTATTGAAGCGCGAAAAGAAATCAAATCAGCCGCTATTCCACAACTGCCCCTTGAATTGGCCATTGCCGAAATGGATATTTCTGACAATAACCCCGACAGCGGTTCCAGCCATCTTCAAACAGGATCTAAGATAAAAAAAATTAAAGAAAAGACTTCCGAAGCAATTTCGGAATCACTTAAAACTTCCCAGCAATTTATTAAAAAAGCGGTTCCCGATGTTATTGAATCGGCGGTTAAAAAAATAAAACCTAAAGAAAACTGTGATGAGAAAAATAAAGTAAATAAAAGCGGCATTAGCCAAGAAAGTTTGAATTCAAACTGGAATTTAGAGGAGGTAAAAAATGACTGGAATGAAATTTTGGAAAAAGTAAAACCGCACAATCATTCCATAACCGCCTTCCTGAAAACTTGCCAGCCAGTGGCGATAGAAGAAAAAAAACTCGTTGTTGCCAGTAAGTATACTTTTCACTTAGAAAGATTAAGGGAAACGCGCAACATAAAAATTATAGAAAATGTAGTTGGCGAAATATTTAAAATTAAGCCGGAAATAAAATTCATTTCAGAAGAAGAAGCTCGACAGGCGAGATACGATTTGGAGATAACATTAGTTGAAGAAAAAAAAGAAGCGGGAGATTTAGTCAACTCCGCTTTAGAACTTTTTGAAGGAAAAGTCGTGTAAACTTATAACTTGGAACTTAAAACTTAGAACAATTTTATCCTAAACTTCTCGCGATGGCGGGAAATTCTAAATTCCAAGTTCTAAGTTCTAAGTTCCAAGATATTCGGGGATCGTCTAATGGTAGGACAGCAGGTTTTGGTCCTGTAAATCGGGGTTCGACTCCCTGTCCCCGAACCATAAACAATTTATTTTATTTTATTTTATTTTAAAATATATGGCAAAAGATTGGCAGGCGCCGGCGGACCGCGGACAACCTAGTCCGGAAAAAATGGCTAGTTACATTATGACTGTTATCTTGGCTGTTTTATTTGTCGCCTATATCAGAGTAGGACTGCGAGAAGAATGGTTTACGCCGATAATAGAATTTATTTTGTCTTAATCTTAAATATTTTCAAAAACTTTCAAATGCTCTTCCGCTGATTTTTCCCAGCTAAAATCAAACAACCTTCTTTTTCCTTTTTTTATTAAATCATCTCTTAAGTCGTTATTTTCAATGGCTTTTTTAATTGCCTCGGCGATTGCGTCGGAATTTTCAGAATTAATTAATAAGCCCGCTTCACCGACAATTTCCGACAAAGAAGAGTTATTAGAAGCGATTACTGGAACACCGTAAGAAAAAGCCTCCAAAATCGGCAAACCAAACCCCTCATACAAAGAAGGAAGAATAAAAACTTTTGCCCGAGAGTATAGATTAGCCAGCTCTTGACTACTTACCGCTCCCGTTAAAATAATATCTTGCCTCACCGACGATTCTTTTATTTTTTTAAAAGTTTCCCGCCAAAGCCACCCCTTTCCTCCGGCAATAATTAACTTATAATTTTTAGCCGATGAGAAATGGCGAGATTTAAATATTTCAAACGCTTTTACCAAGTTAACAATATTTTTTCTTGGTTGAATAGTTCCAACAAAAAAAATGTAAGGGGCAGATATTGTAAGAGCACAGAATTTTGTGCCCTTACTCGTTACGGAATAAACCTTTTTATAACCGTGATAAATAACTTTTATTTTCTCCGATTTAACTTTATATAAATCAATCAGATCATTTTTAGTCGCCCGCGAAGGAACAATTATTTTATCCGCCATTTTGACCGCTCTTTTAGTGTGCCAATTTAATAATAACTTATCTTTAAAAGTGAAATGTTCGGGAAATTTTAAAAAAGCCAGATCGTGAACGGTTGCGACAATCTTTATTTTTTTCGGATTAAACGCTAAAAACGGGACGCTCTGAATTGGCATAAAAAGAATATCCGGTTTTTGTTTTCTAATTTCCCAAGCCAGACGAGTATATGTCCAAAACGGAAACGGCCATTTTAAAACTTTAGAGTTCCAGTTTCCATTAGGAGACTGGAACTCTTTTTGAGCGTACAAAAAATATTCATTGCTCTGATCTATTTTCAGCAACATTCTAATTATTTCCTCGGTATAAACCTTTACGCCGCTAGGAAAAGGACTGGCTAATTCATTAATATCAATGGCAATTTTCATAATTATTTATTATTTCTATGACTTACGCGTTTGAATTTATTTTTCCCCTCTTCAGACAAGGAGGGGCTAGGGGTGGTTAGAAATTATCAATTTCCAATTCTCAATTTTCAATGAATGATCAATTTTCAATTTCCAAAAAAAAATCATTAGAAATTTTGTCATTGGAAATTGATTGAAAATTAGAATCTAACACAACCTCCCCTTAATCCCCTCCTTCGCAAGGAGGGGAAACGCGTAACTCCTAATTTCTTTTCCGATGGCACATTTTATGAATTTCTTTTAGTCGCCGATCGGTAATATGCGTGTAAATTTGCGTAGTAGTAATGTTGGAATGTCCCAGCATCGCCTGAACAGAGCGAATGTCCGCGCCATTTCTTAGCAGATCAGTGGCAAAACTATGCCGCAAGGTATGAGGGGTCACTTTTTTAACAATGCCGGCTTGAATAGCATACTTTTTAACAATTCTCTGAATACTTCTGGCGGTAAGCCGCCGATTATATTCTTTTTGATTTTCTTTTTTATCTGATTTATTTTTTTTATCGTCACCGCTTTTTGGTTTTAAGATATTAACAAACAACGCTTCTTCGGGATCCTTCCTTTTTTTTAAATATTTTTCCAGCGCTTCTTTCGCTAATTCGGAAATAAAAACTATCCTGATTTTATCTCCTTTCCCCCGCACGCTGAACTCCCCTTGCTTTAAATTAACATTTTCCCGATTTAAGCTTATCAACTCGGAAACCCGAAGTCCGGTGCTAAAAAGCAGTTCAAGAATCGCCCGATCGCGCAAAATTAACAGTTTATCTCCTTCTATAGCAGCAAATAATCTTTCAATTTCTTCTTTTTCCAAAAATTCCACTTGTCGCGCCGAAGTTTTTCCCAGTTCCACTTTTTCCGCTGCCAGCGATTCAATGTTCCTTTTGGCAAGATATTTTAAAAAACTTCTGAGAGCGATAACATAATAATCCTGCGTGTTTTTCTTCAGCGGCTTATCATTTTTACTTAGCCGCCGATTAAGATAGACGCGATATTTTCTTACTAATTCACCGGTGATTTGAGAAGGAGTTTTAATTTTTGACCACGAAATAAAATCATTTAAATAGCGATCATAATTTTCAATCGTCTTCTGGCTGCGATTTTTTTCAACTTCAAGATATTCAAGAAAATCGGTTTTAAAAAAATTGATGTTCATAAATTTCATTTTTATTTTATATACTCCAAAAACTCTTCCAAATCCTCCGCTAACTCCGACTTGAAAGTTTTAGTTTTGCTACTCGGCAAAGTTATTTTTAATTTTACCGCGTGGAGAAACTGCCTTTTTAAACTAACTGGCGGCAGTTTTCTAAATTTGTATTTCGGATCGCCGACAACAGGATGGCCGATCGCTTTTAAATGCACTCTGATCTGATGCATCCGCCCGGTCTTAGGAGCAACTTTTAATAAAGTATAATCATTAAAATATTTTATTACTTCGTAAAAAGTAGTCGCGCTTCTTGAACGGAGATATTCTTTTTTAATCGTGTCAATCACGGTTTGCCGGTCAAATTTAGTTTTGGAGCGGGCAATAGCCAAGTCTATTATCCCCCGCTTGCGCTTTACTTTTCCATAAACCAGCGCCTGATATTCTTTTTCCGTTTTCCTTTCCTGAAACTGTTTTTTTAAAAAATCAAAGCTCTGATTATTTTTAGCGGCAATAATAATCCCCGAAGTGTCTTTGTCCAGCCGATGGACAATTCCCGGCCGCGCTTTATCTTCTCCGACATTTTTTATTTTCGGGCAATGCTTTAAAAGAAAATCAACCAGAGTGGCTTGGATTGTTTTATTTTTACCGGCCGCCGGATGAGCTAAAATTCCCGCCGGCTTGTCAAGAACAATAACATCGCTGTCTTCGTAAATTATTTTTATTTTCGGAATTTCAATTTTTTTTCGTTTTTTATTTTCTTCTTCCGGTAAAATTTTTATCGCGTCATTCTCTCTTAAAATATAATCGGGCTTTGTTTTTTGATTATTGACTAAAACATTCCCGTTTTTAATTTTTTTCTGCCAATAAGACCGCGACTTTTTATGATAAAAACCAGCCAAAAATTTATCTACTCTCTGTTTGGACTGAATCTTGTTTATTTTAATTTCGGCAATTTTTTCTTTCATTATATTATAATTTATTGAATCCTGAAATTTCTGTGCTATAATACAGATAGTTTAAAAGTTATACTGTAATTTTGACTTGTTTGGGATAATAAGTCAATGGTTTCAAAAATTGTTCTTACTCGCTAAACATAAAAAAATGTTTCACCAAACTTCCTCTTTTATTAAAAAATCTCCACTTGTCCATATTATTGTCCTCAGCTGGAACGAATTTGACGACACAGCTGAATGCCTTAAATCACTTCAGAAAATAAATTATCCCAATTACAAAATCATTTTAGTTGATAACGGCTCTATAGACGGCTCCACTCGGAAATTACAAGAGCGATTTGGCAATGAAGAAAAAATTAAAATAATTGCCAACTCTGAAAATCTCGGCTTCGCGGGAGGCAATAATGTCGGAATAGAATACGCGATAGAAAAAGAAGTGGATTATGTTTTGTTGATCAATAACGACACGACGGTTGATAAAGATTTTTTAACAGAATTAGTAAACGCGGCGGAAGAAAATGAGCAAGCTGGCGTTTTGGGATCAAAGATTTATTATTACAGCGACCCGAAAAGAATTTGGTTCGCCGGCGGAAAGATAAATAAACTTTTAACAAAAGGGACGCACATTGGCTATGACGAAATTGACAATGGACAGCGTGACGAAATAAAAAAATACGATTACTTAACCGGCTGCTGTTTGTTGATAAAAAAAGAAGTTATAAAAAAAATCGGCGTTTTATCCGACGATTATTTTTTGTATTACGAAGACACCGATTTTTGTTTGAGAGTAAAAAAAGCTGGTTATGACTGCCTGTATGTTCCCGCTTCCAAAATTTACCACAAAGTTTCCCGCAGTTCCAAGCCCGGTTCACCGTCTTACATTTATTATCACACTCGCAACGGCTTAACAATGGCGAAAAGAAACGGCTCGCTTTTAATTAAATTTTCTGTTTACTTAAACTGCCTTTTTTTATTCATAAAGCAAATCATAAAATATATTTTTATACCTTCCAAAAGAAAATGGGCAATAGCTGTTTTAAGGGGAGAGAGGGATTTTTTGTTGGGAAAAATGGGGAAGGTTGATTAAAAGCATCAAAATTGTCATCCTGAACTTGTTTCAGGATCTTTTATATGCTACATTATGCTTTTCTATTTATCTTAAAGTAAAAAGTAACAGACGACATATCCTGAATTCAGTTCAGGGATGACAATATTGAAATATATTTCTAGAATCATTGACAATCTCCTTGTTTTTTACTACAATTACACTAAATCAAACATTTAAAGGAGGTAAAAAAATTCCAGGAACAGTGAAAGTTAAGATTTATGGCTCTTCAGTGCATCCAGCATTAAAAGAAGAAGTCAAAAGACTTCTTGAAGCAGCCATTAAAAAACAAAACAGAAACAAACTTATAGACTATGATCAAATGGCTGGTTATATAGCTGAAGGAATAGAAAAATTTATTGAAGCTCAAAATTTAGAGAGAGCTTAGCAATAAATTACTCTCTTCTCAACACCGCCACGAATGCCTCTTGGGGGATTTCCACTCTTCCGAAGGAGCGCATTCTTTTTTTGCCTTTTTTCTGCTTTTCTAAAAGCTTCCTTTTCCTGGTGACATCACCACCGTATAATTTAGCGGTTACATCCTTGCGAAATGGCCTGATAGTTTCCCGGGCAATTATTTTTCCGCCAATAGCCGCTTGAACGGCGATGGCAAAGTTTTGGCGAGGGATAAGATTTTTTAGCCGTTCAACTGTTTTCCGTCTAATTGAAGAAGCGTCTTTCTCGGGAACAATTCTGGAAAAAGCGTTCACCCTTTCTTCCGCCACTAAAATATCAAGTTTTATGAGTTTTCCCGGACGATACCCGATTAGTTCATAATTCAAAGAAGCAAACCCCGAACTGGCGCCTTTTAGGCCATCATGAAAATCAACGATAATGTCGCTCAAAGGAATTTCGTAAGTCAGAATAATTCGGTTAGAAGTCAAGTAATCAGTATTTTTATATTCAACGCGATAATTCTCGGTAAAACTCATTACCTGTCCCAAATATTCCTGAGGGGTGATAATTTCCAATTTCGCCCACGGTTCCCGAATTTCCTGAAATAAACTTGGATCAGGCAAGTCGGCAGGAGAAAAAATTGATTTCTCTTTTTCGTCAGTTTTAATAATTTTGTATTCCACGGAGGGAGTGGTAACGATTAAATCCAAATCATATTCCCGGCTCAGCCGCTCGGTAATAATTTCCAGATGAAGCATTCCTAAAAATCCACACTTAAATCCTCTCCCGAGAGATGGCGAGCTTTCAGGTTCAAAAGAAAGCGCGGCGTCGTTTAATTTCAGTTTTTCCAACGCGACGCACAACTCAAGATAATCCCCTCCCTCTGTCGGATAAATTGAAGCAAAAACCACCGCCTTAATTTCTTTATACCCCGGCAACGGTTCTATAACTTTCGACTTTTGACCCCCGCTGCCTCTCAAGGGCATGCTTTTGACTTTTGACTCCGTTATTGTGTCTCCCACTCGGCACTTATCTATTTCTTTTAGTCCGGTGGCGATATAGCCGATTTCACCCGCTTGCAATAAATCTGTTTTTTCAAGCTGGGGTCTAAATACTCCGATTTCCAACGCTTCCGTTTCAGTTTGCGCCACCATCATTTTAATTTTTTCAAAAGGTTTTATCTGCCCGTCAACAATTCTGACATAAGCGATGATGCCCTTGTAGGAATCGTAAACAGAATCAAAAACCAAAGCCCGCAGAGGCTTTTCCAATTCTCTTTTAGGAGAAGGAACTTTTTCAACCACCGCTTTCAAAACTTCTTCAATATTGGTCCCCCGCTTGGCTGATATTTGAATTACTTCTTCCGGATCAACTCCCAGCAATTCAGATATTTCCGCCGTCACTTTTTCCGTCATCGCATTTTTGAGATCTATTTTATTGACTACCGGAATAATTACCAGATCCTGATCCAGCGCCAAATACAAATTAGCCAGCGTCTGAGCCTGAATTCCTTTGGTGGCATCCACCAGCAAAACTGCCCCTTCCGCCGCCGCCAGCGATCGTGAAACCTCATAAGTAAAATCAACATGCCCCGGGGTGTCTATTAAATTTAAAATATATTCTGAATTGTGAATTTTATCTTGACTTTCGACTTTCGACTTTCGACTTTCGACTAATTTGTATTTCATCCTCACCGGCTGCAACTTAATAGTTATCCCTCTTTCCCTCTCCAACTCCATCTGATCCAACAACTGTTCTTTCATTTTTCTATCCTCCACGGTTTTGGTCAATTCCAAAAACCGATCGGCGAGTGTGGATTTGCCGTGGTCAATGTGGGCGATAATACAAAAATTGCGGATGTTGTTTTCCATACAATTATAATGAATACTAAAAATCCCCTTCAATCTGGATTAACAATCAGGGGAGTTTTACTTGAATCTCGCGAACGATAT
>DAOVOJ010000057.1 GCA_030629775.1 Candidatus Moraniibacteriota bacterium | reverse complement strand
GGATGAATTGCTGACAAACCGGGACGAAAT
This sequence comes from Candidatus Moraniibacteriota bacterium, assembly GCA_030629775.1. Classification (GTDB taxonomy): domain Bacteria; phylum Patescibacteriota; class Minisyncoccia; order JAHIHE01; family DAOVOJ01; genus DAOVOJ01. The sequence continues at coordinate 4,759 of DAOVOJ010000057.1, read as the reverse complement.
TTCCCAAAGAATTCAGGAAATTGTAGACAAAGCAACTGATCCCTGGGGGATTAAAATCGTTTCAGTTGATTTAAAACATATTGAATTGCCGGAAGATATGAAAAGAGTTATTGCTAAACAGGCGGAAGCGGAAAGAGAAAAGCGAGCCGTTATTATCAAGGCGGAAGGAGAGGTAATCGCCGCTGACAATATGTCTAAAGCGGCAAATATTTTAGCGTCTGCTAACGGAGCCTTGCACCTCAGGACATTACAGTCAATTAATGATTTAAGCTCCGATCAATCAAACACGGTTATTTTCGCAATGCCGCTAGAAGTTTTACGAGCGTTTGAGGGGCTGAAGAAGAAGGAATAGGGGATTAGGGATTAAAATTTAAAAAACTGTCTATAAGTAGACAGTTTTTAAATGTCATCCTGAATAAGAACTGTCATCCTGAACTCGTTTCAGGATCTGTCGTCTGTTATATTTAGCTTTAAGATAAATATAAAAGCATTGTATAGCATATAACAGATCCTGAAACAAGTTCAGAGCCTGTCCTGAATTCAGTTCAGGAATGACAAGTTTCTTGTTCCGAATTCAGTTCAGGAATGATAATTAAGATTTGATCGTTTTATAATTAAAAATAATTTTTCAATCTTTTCATTACCACTCCCGCTCCTCGGCTTTCAAAAAGAACAACGGTTTTTTCATCAAGATTATTTTTAAATAGATTAGTTATTTTGTTAAAATCATCTTTAAAGATAAATCTGCAATTATTCTTGATTCCTAATTCTTGGTTCTTGATTCTTATTATATACGCCACATCGCAAACTTCATCAATCTTATCAAACAATTTTTTATGCACTTCTTCTGATTTACTTCCCAATTCAATTATTCCCGGAAAAACAATTATTTTTTTGTAATCTTTGTATGCTTTATCAATATAATTCAATGCCGCTATCACTCCATCGGGATTCGCGCTGTAGCTGTCGTCAATAAATATAGAATTATTCGGACCGTCTAATTTTCTCATCATAAATTCCGTCGGTTTTATTTTTTTTACCGCTTCTGAAATTTCATCCAGACTCATTCCCAAATATTCCGCTGTTATTATAGCAGATAAAACATTTTCTATGTAATGCTTGCCAAGAAGATTCAATTTAAATTCTTGGTTTTTATAAATAAATTCCACGCAATCCTGATAAACTTTAATACTTGGAGTAAGGGCTTCAGCCCGAAAAAACTTGACTGTCGGGCTAAAGCCCTCGCTCCAATTCTTGATTCTTAATTTAATATACTTATTATCCCCATTTAAAATCGCCATTCCATCCTTCGGCAAACTTTCTATCAACTCAAATTTCGCCTTAATTGTGTTTTCCATTGACCCGAATAAATCAACGTGCTGTTCGTTAATTCCCGTTAATATTCCAATCTTAGGGCTTACGATCTCGCACATTTCTTTGATCTCGCCAATTTTATAAGCTCCCATTTCACAGATAAAATAATCATAACCATCGCTGACTTTATTTAAAACCGTATAAGCTACGCCTATATTTGTGTTGTTATTTCCTTCTGTTTTTACGACCTTATATTTCTGGCTCAATATCGCGTATAAAAATTCTTTCGTGCTTGTCTTTCCGTAACTGCCCGTAATGCCAATAACTTTTACTTTTTTCAACCCCTTCATTTTTTTAGCGGCTCTTTTTATAATTCTCTTTTTCTGGAAATTAAAAAATGGATTGATAAGCAAAATGATCAATGTGGCTATGACAGAAATAAGCAGATAAATAAACAATAAATATATTATAAAAAATGATAGTATATTTATGCCTGAATCGAAAGCAAAAATATAACCTAGAATTATTGAATATAAAAAAGATAGTGAATAAAAAATTAATATTAACAATAAAATCAACGCAACTTTAAAAGTTAGTTTAGGTCTTTTCAAAGATTTATTTTTTACTTCCTTTATAATTTCAAATATAGCAAGTGTAAAAAACAATAAAACTAAATATGAGAAAACATTTGGATAATCTTTTAAGATTATAAAAAAGAGAATAAATAGAACAATAGCTATGCAATAAAAAATGTTATTTTTTATCATTTGCCTATCTTCTTTTAAATACGAAATCATCCGATCAATTCTATATTCTTTCATCTGCCAAAGCCAAACATAAAACAAACTGTCTCGGACAATTTTAATGAGGAATAATATTAGTATTGTGATTGAAATGATGCTTGACATTAGGGCGAAATTTTATTAAATTATGCTTAGGAGGTAATATTTATGAAATTTGTTGACAAAGCGGGATTTGTTTTTATTGCGGTCGTGGTATTCTGCTTAGCACTATCCGCAATCTTTCAAGCAGTTCAACCATAGCTGCTTGTTTTATTAAGGCTAACTACCAAAAAAGTATCTGCGTTTTTCAGCGCTTTTAGTTGGTGTTTGTCAGTGTTAAATTAATAATTTTCGCAAATTCTTCCGGCTTTTGATAAGGTAAGCTATGATTAGCGTCATCAATCACAACTAACTTAGAATTTTGAATTTCTCTATTCATAATTTCTCCGTCAGCCAAAGGCGTGGTTTTATCTTCTCTTCCCCAGACTAATAAAGTCGGGTTTTTTATTTTATTTAAATAACCTGTTAAGTCTTCATCTAAAACATTTTTCATAATCTCTTTCATTCTAGGGCTGGCTTCATAGTAATCTTTTTCTCTCGCCGCTTTATATAAAAACTTCTGCGCGTATTTTTTTAAATTATTTACGATCGGCAAAGAAAAGATTTTCTTTCCGGTTTTTGCCAAAATAAAAAATATTTTCTGTTTTGCGGTTAATTTATGCTTAATTCCTGCCGCCCCGGTTAAAATTAATTTATCTATTTTTTCCGGATATTTTACCGCGTATTTTATCGCAATTCTCCCGCCAAATGAATGACCGATTAAAACAAATTTTTGCAGAGGTTTAGTCTCTGTAGTTACAGGGGCTAAGCCCCTGTTTGGATTAAATTTTTTAAGAAGATCTTTTACTAGTTCAAACCCGCCTTTTCTGCTTGCTTTTTTAATAAATTCATCTATAAACTCAACATAATCATCCAGTTTCCAATTTTCATTTGGCTCATCGCTTTTGCCGAAACCGGGCAAATCGGGGATTAGTATTTTGAAATCTCGCTGTATCGCTGGCTCCATAGTAGTGGTAGCTCTGTGGAGCCGTTTTGCATTTACATCCTGCGACTGATCATGCTTTACATCTCGGCTCCACAGCCTTGTTTCGCTATCGCTCAACTTCGGACTATGGAGCCAGCGCGCTAATTCCAAATATTTATCGCTTGACACTCCCCACCCATGCAATAAAACAACAGGAGTTTTCCCATTGCCGATTATTTTGTAATTTATATTCAAACCGTTGATTTGAATTTGCTTTTCTTGAGAATTGACAAGTTTCATATTTTCATCTATTATTTTCATATAGGAGGTATGAGCTTGAGTGTTTATACTACAATAGTAATTTGTGCTCTTTTAGCTACACTTACCATGATGAGTCTTTTTTCGATTTACTCTTGGTGGTATCTCAATAAAAAGACAAACTATAAAAATCAGGCACATTTTTTTTGTCTAATTCACTTTCTTTCATGTATAGTGATTTGGATGACTCTTATCAAGGAGGGTTTAAGAGAGGACGTATTTCGTTCGCCTATATTTTTTGTTAGCTTTTTTGCCTTTGTTATGCCTGCGCATGGGTTTGATAAGTATCTTGAATATATGGACGGAAAAGTGATAACAAAAAAACAGAGACTTGAAGACGAAGACATTGATTTAATATTTTTGTCTTCTTTTTTTATCCAATTTTCTCTTTCCCCACCCACTTCCTCAAAACTTCCGGCACGATCACGGCGCCGTTTTTTTGCTGGTAGTTTTCAAGAATGGCGATTAAAACTCGCAGGTCAGCGCAGCCGGTGTTATTTAAAGTATGGACAAATTTTTTCTTCCCATCTTTATCTGTAAATTTGCAATTTAATCTTCGCGCCTGAAAATCAGTATCATTAGAACAAGAATGTGTTTCGCGATATTTATTTTGTCCCGGCATCCAAGTTTCAATATCGTATTTCTTTGCGTTTGGCGCGCCAATATCGCCGGTACACATATTTAAAACTTGATAATGCAGACCTAAAGACTGTAAAAACTCTTCAGAGCATTTTAATAGATCTTCGTGTAAATTCCAAGACTCTTCCGGATCGCAGAAAATAAACATTTCAATTTTATTGAACTGATGTCCGCGTAAGATCCCTTTTGTATCTTTTCCGTAAGTTCCTGCTTCCCGGCGAAAACAGCTTGAATAACCCATATATTTTTTAGGTCCGTTTTTCAAATCCAAAACTTCATTCATATGGTAAGCCGCCAAAGGAACTTCCGCGGTGCCGACTAAATAAAGATCATCCTCATCAGCGTTAACGGTATAAATTTCATTTTTCTCCGCCGGGAAAAATCCCGTGCCATACATCGCCGGCTCTCTGACCAGCATCGGCACGATCATCGGCTCAAAGCCCTTATTTGAATAGAATTCAAGAGCGTATTGCATTAAAGCAAATTCCAATCTTGTCAAATCGCCTTTCAAATACCAAAACCTTGCTCCCGAAACTTTTGCTCCTCTTTTAGCGTCAATTAAATTTTTAACGCTTTTTATCTCAAAATGCTCTTTCGGCTCAAAATCAAATTTTGGTTTTTCTCCTTCTTTTTTTACAACAACATTTCCAGATTCATCTGGTCCGATCGGCACGCTTTTATG
>DAOVOJ010000063.1 GCA_030629775.1 Candidatus Moraniibacteriota bacterium | reverse complement strand
CATGGTATGTGTATTTTACCACCCCGTCAGATAAAGGATTGATGATTTTTATGACGCTTAGTTTGTTGTTTTTAATGGTTTATGGCAATAATATCCGCCGTAGGGACGGGTTTCAAACCCGTCCCTACAAATCCAAAAAATTCCTTATCATCTCCGCCGTCCTCGCCGCCTGGGCAGTGCTTTCAAAATTAACCGCTTTGTTTTTTGTTTTTTTGGTTCCTTTTATTTTGATTTTTTACGCTTGGCCATTGTCAAAAACAAAAATTAGATTATTATTCAAAGACTGTCTTATTTGGATAACGATATTTTTTATCATCAGCGCCATCTTTCTGCCAACGATTATTTTCAATCCGCAAGAAGTGGTTAACTTTCTTATCCATCCCGCCCCAATGATCTTGGAAGATAGCTACCAGCCAAGTTCTTATTTATCCAGAATCTGGGAATATTTCAGAGAATTTGTGCTAGTCATCCCCGGCTATATGTCCCCCGCCCCGGCAATATTTTTTGGAATTTTTGTAGTAATGATATGCTTAATATCATTGCCAAAAAAATTCTTTTTATCTTGTCGTCTCAAGACATTAAAAAAATTCGCTAAAATAAAAAAGCATCTAATTGTTCTAACGACCTGTTTAATGTTTTTCACCTTAATGACCGTTCTTTTAAGCAACAACCATGATATTAGATTTTTAGCGCCAGTATTTATCATAATGGACATTCTCGCCGCCGTAACGGTTTATTGGATAATGGAAATATTGAGAAAGAAATTTCATTTTAAAAAAGGTATTTACTCACTGGTAACATTTTTACTAATTATAGCGCAGATGGTTTATATTGTTGTTAACGGAGGAGTGTTTAATAGTAGCTAGTATCAAGTATTAAGTATTAAGCGCTTGATACTTAATACTTGATACTTAATACTATTTTATGAAACCAATCAAACAATTTTTCCATTCCGAACTCCCGATAGCGCTGCTAATTATTTTGCTAGGCGCTCTTCTTTCTTGTCTTTTTAAAACTGTCCATCAAATAACTTTTATCAATCCTGACGAGTTGCTTTGGATGCTTCGCTCCAATTTTTTTATTGAACACTTTTTAAACGGCAACTTTTCAGAATTCATCCAATCAAGCCAACCAGGAATTATGGTGATGTGGCTCGCCGGTCCGATAATGTATTTGAGCTGCTTTGATTTTAGCCTGATTTCCAATTTATTAAGTGATCTAAAACAAGCCGGAATCCCCTATAATGTCATTAACAGCAACAACCCCATTTACTACCAGCCTTATCAAAAACTCAGCTTCTTATTTAACCTGCCGCTGCTTTCAATATTATTCATTTTTACTTTATGTTTTTACGCTTCTCTTAGAAAATTGAGATTTAGTAAAATCAAATCTTTAACCGCTTTATCTTTTTTAGTTTCCTCGCCTTTTTATTTTCTTTTTTTTACCACGCCAACAGACAAGTTGGTTACCGTTTTTATGACGCTAAGCCTGTTTAGCCTGTTAATTTATACTAACAATAAAAAGTCTAAAAAATTCCTCGTCGCCTCCGCTGTTCTGGCCGCATGGGCGGTACTCTCAAAACTTTCAGCGCTGTTCCTTCTACCGTTTAGCTTGTTGGTTTTATTTATTTATGGCCACAAGAATATTAAAGAAGTTATCAAAAATTACTCGCTTTGGCTGATTATTTTTTTAATAACCGCTGCGATTTTTCTGCCTACTCTCATCGCTAATCCCGAAACAGTAATAAATCTTTTAACGGACAACGGACAAAATCGCCTAATAGCCAATCCTTCTGGCACTGGTGGTTTTAGTTTCTTTTTATTTTTTATCATTGCTCTAACTTATCTCTCAGACTCATCTCTAATTTCCATCGGACCTCTCGCACTCATTTGCTTAGCCGTATTTTTCATTCTTGCTCTTGCTAAACCGTCATTGCGAGCGACTGATAGGAAGCGAAGCAATCTCGTTGCAATAATTCAAAAAATTAAGTTACGAAATCACTTTACCATCCACCGCAATTCAAAAAATATTTTTATTTTAATTTTATGCCTCTTTCTCTTTTTTATTTTTATCACAATCTTCAGCAAAACTTATTCCTTCCGCTACCTCGCTCCTCTCTTTCCGATTATTTATCTCTTAGCGGGAATTGGCCTAGTTAACCTAATTGATCTGCTAATTAAAAAATATCAAATCCCCAAAAAACTGGCTTATTTTGAAATGATCGTTCTAATATTTTTATCCCAACTGCTTTTTATCTTTACTTCACAAATAGAAAAAATAGAAACACTGCCAGACTTTCACTAATAAGTCCCCTCCCTAAAAAACTTATGATTAACAACTATATTATCAATCAACTTATCAAAAATAAAATCAGCAATACTGATAAATTTTTGAAATTGAAAAGAAAAGCGTCAAAAAAATTTGGACTGCCAAATCCGACAAATATTGAAATTTTGAAAACTTACCGCCAGATGATAAAAAGTAAAAAAATAAAACCTGATAAAAATATTGAAAAACTTTTAATCACAAAAAGTATTAGAACTTTATCGGGAGTGGCGGTAGTGGCGGTTTTGACAAAACCGTATCCATGTCCCGGAACATGTAAATTTTGTCCGAATGAAAAAAATATTCCCAAGAGCTATCTCTCCAATGAGCCAGCAGTTATGAGGGCAATTTTGACGGACTTTCATCCATACAAGCAAGTGGCGGCCAGATTAAAATCACTGGAAGCGACTGGACATAAGACAGACAAAATAGAGCTTATTGTAATGGGCGGAACTTTTTCATATTTTCCAAAACAATACCAGACTTGGTTTATCAAAGAATGTTTTAGGGCGTGTAATGATATAAAAATCAAAATTACAGATAAAAAATTAAAAAATGATGGACTAGAAAAATTACAAAAAGCAAACGAGAAGTCAAAACATAGAATTGTCGGCTTAACTCTTGAAACGCGTCCGGATTATATTGATGAAAAAGAGGTTGTCAGAATGAGAAAATTAGGCGCGACGCGAGTTGAACTCGGAGTGCAAAGTATTTACAACGATGTTTTAAAACTCAACAAACGCGGACACACCGTTGCCACGACGATCAAGGCGACCAAATTATTAAAAGAAGCCGGATTTAAAATAAATTATCATATGATGCCGGATCTTCCCGGATCTAATTATAAAAAAGACTTAAAGATGTTTAAAGAACTGTTTTCAAATCCCGATTTTCAACCGGATATGCTAAAAATTTATCCCTGCGTAGTTGTAAAAAACGCTCCGATTTATAAATGGTGGAAAGCCGGGAAATATAAGCCCTATTCTGACAAAAAACTTCTGGATTTGCTTGCTGAAATAAAAAAGATAATTCCATATTATGTCCGCATTACTCGCCTTATTAGAGATATTCCTTCAACAAGTATCGTCGCTGGAAATAAAGTTTCAAACTTAAGACAGGT
>DAOVOJ010000054.1 GCA_030629775.1 Candidatus Moraniibacteriota bacterium | reverse complement strand
ATTATGTTTTTATATTTATGGCAAAGCTTACTATAACAGACAACAGATCCTGAAACAAGTTCAGGATGACAAGCTTGGTGTATTTCGTAATTCAAAATACTTATCGTATTTTCTATACTCTATTTAACTCCCGTCAAGACGGGGTAGAATAATTCTAATTAATCTAATCAAACAAATCATGAAACAAAATAAAACAATTGCTATCGGGCATAAAAATCCGGATACTGATTCGATTTTATCGGCAATTTTGGTTTCCAGATTTGGAAAAAGAATATTCGGTTTTGATGTTGAAGCTGTCGCCGCCGGCGATATAAATAATGAAACAAAATATGTTTTAGATCTTCTTAAAATTAAAAAACCAAGAGTATTAAAAAAAATAAAAAACGAAAAAGCGGTGGTTGTTGACACCACCGAGCCAAGTCAAATAATAGACGGACTAACCGAAGATAATTTGTCGGCAATTATTGATCATCACAACCTTGGCGGGTTAAAATCTTTAAAACCGATTTACTGCCGGGTTGAGCCGATTGGTTGCACCGGTTCAGTAATTTACAAAATTTTGCGGGAGAAAAATATTAAAATTGATAAAGTTTCAGCAATTCTTATAATAACCTGTATTATTTCTGATACGCTTAATTTCAATTCTCCGACCACTACCAACGATGATAAAAAAATATTTAAAGAACTAAATAAAATCGCTAAATTAGACATTAAAAAATTCGTCAAAAATTTATTTTTAGCTAAGTCAAGCTTGAAAGGGATTTCTGTGAAAGATATTATTGATAATGACTACAAAGAGTTTGAGATGGGTAAAAATAAAGTCGGGATTGGAGTTTGGGAAACGACGGATCCGGAAAGTGTAAATTTACAGAAAAGTAAAATTATCAGGGAATTAATAAATAAAAAAAAGAAAGATAAATTAAACTATTTATTTTTTGCCGCGGTTGACATTATCAAAAACAACGCGTATCTTTATATAATTGGCGATAAAGAAAACAGTTTAGCAGAAGATATTTTCGGCGGCAAAAATAAAGACAATATAATGTTTTTGAAAGAAGTAGTTTCTCGAAAGAAACAAGTAGTTCCGCAATTGAGGAAAAAATTGAGTTAGTAAAAATAATTATATACTTGTTACTCCGACCGAAGTGACCCTGCGGCGATAGCCGAAGAGGGAACGGAGTGGAGAAATCTGTAAACACGAAATACTTATTTTTAATAAAGACATTATAAAAACACACACTTTATCCGCTGACAGATCCCTCGGCTCCTAAAGCTTGCCCCGTGCTTCGATACGGGGTCGCTCGGGATGACAAGTTCGGTTGCTTACTATTTACTACTTAATAATAAACTATGAAAACAACTATCAAAAATCTACCAAAATCACAAAAAGAAATTGAAGTGGAAATTTCCGTGGAAGAAATGAAAAATTATGTTGAGCAGGCAACTAAAAAATTGTCTCAAGAAATAAAAATTGACGGATTTCGTCCTGGCAAAGTTCCCTTGGAAATAGTCAAGCAGAAAATAGGAGAACTGGGAATTTATCAGGAAGCCGGAGATTTGGCGATTAAAAAAACATATCTTCAAGCGATTGAAGAAAATAAGCTGGAAGTTATCGGTCAGCCGAAAATTGAAATTATCAAGATCGCTCCTGACAATCCTCTAGAATATAAAATTGTTTTGACGATTTTGCCAGAAGTGAAATTGTGCGATTACACTAAAATAAAAGGGAAACTGGAAAAGAAAGAAGTTGAAGACAAAAAAGTGGACGGCGAACTTGAGAAAATACAAAAAACCAGGGCAAAATTCATTACCATTCAAGAGCCGGCGCAAAAAGGCGATCGGGTGGAAATAGATTTTGAGTCTCGGCTGGGAGGAGTAAAAATTGACGGCGGGGAAAGCAAGAATCACCCCTTGGTTATCGGCGAATCGCTTTTCGTTCCCGGCTTTGAGGATAATTTAATCGGACTAAAAGAAAATGAAGAAAAGAAATTCAGCGTTATTTTTCCCAAAGAGTATTATAAAAAAGAATTGGCGGGGAAAAATATTGACTTCAAAGTTAAAATGAAATTGGTTCAAAAAATAGAACTGCCTGAATTAAACGGCGAATTTGCCAAAAGCTTGGGAAAATTTAAAGATCTGGAAAATCTAAAAAGCAGTATTAGGGAGGGAATGGAAGCGGAAGCGAAGAACAAAGCCCGCGACGAATTGAGAGAAAAAATCATTGACCAAATTATTGCCGGTAGTGAAATGGAAATTCCTGATTTATTAATAGAGTCTGAATTGGATCTAATGCTAAGAGAATTGGAGCATAACATTATTCAATCGGGAATTGAATTTGAAAAATATCTGGAGAATTTAAAAACCAGCCGAGAGTCCTTGCGGCAGGGCTGGCGAAAAGATGCCGAGAGAAGAGTAAAACTGAATCTGATAATGCGGGAAATAAACAAGAAAGAAGAAATTAAGATAGAAGCGGAGGCGTTGAAAGAAAAGGTTGATCAAATATTAAAAGCGTATTCCGGTAAAGAGGAAGCGGAGAAAAATATTGATGTTCAAAGGCTTCGCGAGCATCTTGAGGAGGCAATGGTCAAAGACGAAATTTTCAAGATGCTGGAAAAAATAGCGACAAATAACAGTTAGGTAAAAACCAAAAAATAAAAAAAGAAGAGCTTACTTGGGTATTCCGCGCTCTTCTTTTATTTCAACGATTTCAATAAGTTGTTTTACCTTTATTTTTGTTATGACAAAATACCCAGCAGACTTTCCCCCGTCATTTCTTTCGGTTTGGGAATTTCCAGGGCTTCTAAAACGGTCGGGGCAATGTCGCTTAACATTCCTCCGATCTGCGTGTTAACATTGTTCGCTTCCTGTTTATTTTCCGGAGTGATAAAAATGAACGGAACGGGGTTGGTGGTGTGAGTGGTAAGAATTTCTCCGGTGAAAGGATTAAGCATCTCCTCGGCGTTTCCGTGGTCGGCGGTAATTATAAGAATATCGTGAGAAGCTAAAACAGCTTCGTATAATTTTCCCAGGCACTGATCAATAAATTCCACCGCCTGAACAGCCGCTTGGAAATTGCCGGTGTGGCCAACCATATCAGGATTAGCGTAATTAATCAGAGTAAAGCCATATTTGTTTGACTCTATTGCCTTAATTGCTTCACTGGTAATTTCTTCGGCGCTCATTTCCGGAGTTTCGCTGTAACTTTCCACTGAAGGAGAATGGATAAGAGAGCGATATTCGTTTTTAAGCGGTTCTTCTTTTCCGCCGTTAAAAAAATAAGTCACATGGGCGTATTTTTCTGTTTCCGCTATTCTTAACTGTTTAAGTTTGGCATCGCTGATCGTTTTTCCCAGCGAACATTCTATTTCATTTGGCCGAAAGGCGATATTAGCCGGAAGATTTTTTTCATATTCCATCATCGCGCAAAATTGTTCTTTAGGCATAACAAATTTTTGCTTAAATTTATCAAAGTCCGGCAGGACAAAAGCTTTGGTTATCTGGCGCGCGCGGTCTTCTCTGATGTTGAAAAAAATTACTGAATCAAAAAAATTAATAGGATGAGATTTCCCCTTCTCGTCTAAAACAATAATCGGTTTAATAAATTCGTCAGTGATATTATTTTGATATGATTTTTTTATCGCGCCAAGAGGATCGGAAGTTTTTTCGCCCTCTCCGTTCACTAATCCTTCGTAGGCGATTTTAGTTCTCTCCCAATTATTATTTCTGTCCATGGCGTAATATCTTCCCGTAATGCTGGCAATTCTTCCGATCGCTTCGCCCCTTTTAATATTTTCCAGCAATTCGGAAACAAACTCAGCTCCTTTTGTCGGTTTGGTGTCTCGTCCGTCGGTAAAGATATGAATGAAAACTTTTTCCGGATCAATCTTCCGGTTTCTCGCCAATTCCATAAGAGCGTAGAGGTGGTCAGCATGGCTATGGACTCCGCCATCGCTGACCAGTCCCATTAAATGTAGATCAGAGTTGGTCTCTTTGGCTTTATTTATAGTTTCCAACAAAGCTTCATTTTCAAAAAAACTGCCGTCTTTAATGGCCAAAGAAACTCGCGGCAGATTTTGATAAATTACCTTGCCGGCGCCGATGGTAGTGTGTCCGACTTCCGAGTTGCCCATTTCATTCCAACTTAAACCAACCGCAATGCCGGCGGCTTGCAGAAGAGTATTAGGATAAAATCTCATAAATTGATCGTAGTTGGGAGTTCTGGCGCTAAGAATGGCATTGCCTTTTTTTTCCGGATTAACTCCCCAACCATCAAGAATTGCTAAAATAATATTATTCATAATTGTAATTATAGCATTTTGTTTTGAAAAAGGGAAGATCATAAAACTTGAAACTTGAAACTTGAAACTTGGAACTGTTGTGGGAAACTTAGAATAAAATCGTTTCAAGTTTTAAGTTCCAAGCTTCAAGATGTTGCTTTTTATGATTATTATGCTAACATATTAATATAAAGCACGGGATATAAGTTTAACATTATTACTATGATTATCACAACCACTAATCAAATTTCAGGAAAAAATATTGTGGAAGTATTTGGAGTAGTTAAAGGAAATACTGCCCGAGCGAGAAGTGTTGGGAGAGATATTTTGGCTTTTGGAAAAAATATTGTTGGTGGGGAAGTTTTAGAATACACTAAACTAATCGCCGAATCAAGAGAGCAGGCGATTGACCGGATGAAAGAATCAGCGGAAAGATTAGGAGCCAACGCTATTGTTGGTGTTCGATTCACCAGTTCAACGGTCGCCGGTGGAATCTCGGAAATTCTGGTTTACGGCACGGCAGTAAAGGTGGAATAAAGGGCATATTTAATTTTTGTCGTTTTAATAAATTATGATAAGCAAAATTATTATGGATATATTTGTCACTTTTATTATCGCGTTGGAAATAATTTTATTTTTGGCAGTGATCGTGGCGATCGTTTTGAAAATTATTGAGCGGCACAAAGAGGTGAAGAAAGATAAGTATAAAGATATTGAGAAGTAATTTTTATTAGATTATTTTTAAACTATACCAATATGGAACAAGAAAAAAAAGAATTCCCAATCTTTAAAACCAAAATTGAAGGAGAGGATCGCAAGTTTGATTTGGCTGATCCCGAAGAACGGCGGAAATATTTTGAGTTGAAGGCGGGGCCGGAAATTAAAAAGCTGAAAGACTATTTAAAAGACAGAGCTTTCATTGCTTATCTTTTAGGCAAGAAGAACGCCGGGAAGGGAACCTATTCTAAATTATTTATGGAAGTGGT
>DAOVOJ010000046.1 GCA_030629775.1 Candidatus Moraniibacteriota bacterium | reverse complement strand
TCACGCTTATCACCTCCTCTATTTTTTCTCATTATATACCATAACATTGTCAATTGTAAAGAGCGGTTATTATAAATATTAAAATCGGCAATCTATATTTATTTTCACGATATCACAGTTCCCGCAAATTTCTTCTCACCCAAATAATTTTCCAAATTCCTTAATTTCTTTCCATTTAAAATTGCAACCTCAATTTCCAATTTTTCCGCTTCGCGGCTGACAATCGGATCAAAAGGCTTGTTCATTCTCGACTTCCACTTATTTCCAACGATTTTTCTGAAGTCTTTCCATAAAATATTCTTTATCGGTTTCGCGTTTTTATATTTTTTTGGATCATTATCATAAGCGTAATCAATATTTGATAGAAATAGAAATTAGGAAATTAGGAAATTCGTTCTTTTTGATTGTTTGAAGTTATTGTGTTAAAATGTTGGTATATTTAAATAATAATTATGAAGGAATCATATCTTTATAAAAAACTGGAAAATCGCAATGTTCAATGCCAAACTTGCGCTCACCACTGTATTATTGCCCCTAAAAAGAAAGGGAACTGCGGGGTACGGAAAAATATTAACGGAAAACTTTATGCCATTAACTATGGCAAAGCGGTTGCCTTGAATGTTGATCCTATTGAAAAAAAACCGTTTTTTCATTTTTTGCCGGGAACTTTAAGCGTGTCTTTTGCTACCGCTGGCTGCAACTTCCGTTGCGCCAACTGCCAAAACTGGCAAATTTCACAAGGACCAAAAATCAGCAAAGATTTTGATGGCTGGGGGGAAGAAATTTCACCGGAGGAAATAGTAAAAACTACCAAAGACAATAAATATCCCAGTATCGCTTATACTTATACCGAACCGACGATATTTCTAGAATACGCTTTGGACACTATGAAACTGGCAAAGAAAGAAAACATCAAAAATGCCTGGGTAACCAACGGTTTTATGAGCGCTGAAACGCTGAAACTAATCGCGCCTTATCTTGACGCCGCCAATGTTGATCTTAAATCGTTTGATAACAGCTTTTACCAAAAATACTGCGGCGGTCAAGTAGAGCCGGTTTTGGAAAATTTGAAAGCTATTAAAAAACTGGGAATCTGGCTTGAAGTTACCACTCTCATTGTTCCCACGCTCAGCGACGATTTAAAAATGCTGGAAAAAATCGCCCGCTTCATCTGCCGGGAGCTGGGCAGTGAAACTCCCTGGCATATCTCCGCTTTCTCCGGACTTATTTCGTGGAAACTCCAACATCTCCCCGATACTCCTGTGGAAAAAATCCATCAAGCCTATGACATCGGTAAAAAAGCCGGTTTAAAATATGTCTACGCCGGCAATGTTCCCGGCAACACCGCGGAAAATACTTATTGTCCAAAGTGCGGAGAGATGATGATCAAAAGAATCGGTTACCAGATTGAGAGATTTGACAAGAAGGGAAAGTGCGGAAAATGCGGAGAAGGTTTGGATATAATTTAAAATTATCAGCCAATTTGAACGAAACTAAAAAGACAATAAATTCAAAATTCAAAACAATTTATCTTAGATTTTGAACATTGTAATTTTTAATTTATTTGGAATTTGTGATTTTGAATTTGGTGCTTAAGAAATTATTTAGAATTTAGAAATTAGGATTTTAGGATTTTAGAATTTTAAAAATTACTTTATTTCATTTTTACCTACTAAAATAAATTATGCTTACCTTCGCCTCAATCTGCCCTCACCCTCCCATTATCATCCCTTCTATTGGCGGGAAAGATTTAGACTTGGTTGCCGACACTGTTGAAGCAATGAAAAAGTTGGAGGGAAAATTGTCGGAAGCCAGTCCTGAAACTTTGATCGTAATTTCTCCCCATGGACCGGCGCAGATGGACAGAATGTCCGTTACTTTCTCTCACACCCTTTCGGGCGATTTTTCTATGTTTGGCGATTCAATCTCCCTGTCTTTTGAAAATGACTTGGCGCTGGGAAAGATTATTGGAAAAGAAAGCGTTAAAAACGATATTCCCGTTGATTTCATTAAAAACATCCCGCTTGACCACGGCGCATTAGTACCGCTTTATTATCTAACTAAAAATCTGCCAAGTGTTAAAATAGTTCCTATCGCTTTTTCTTATTTGGACTATGAAACTCATTTTAAATTCGGAGAGATAATCGGAAGAATAATTAAAAAACAAGATAAAAAAATCGGGGTGATCGCCTCGGGAGATCTATCTCATCGCCTCTCCCCTGACGCTCCCGCCGGCTATTCGCCAAGAGGCAAAGAATTTGACAGAAAATTAATTAAGTTACTGGAAAAAAATACAACTGAAGCAATTCTAAATTTGGACACCGATTTGATTGACTCGGCCGGAGAATGCGGCTTGCGTTCTATTATTATTTTGCTGGGAATTTTGTCATCCTATAAATACAAATTTCAGAAATTAAGTTACGAAGGCCCGTTTGGAGTGGGATATTTGGTTGGAAATTGGAAAATTAGAAATTAAAACTCTTATTGCAGTTTCTGATTTTTGGCTCATGAATTTTTATTGACAAATCATTCCTCGTATAATAGTATTTAAAAAAACAAAGGGAGGCAAAAATCATGCTCGTTAAAAATATTGAAGCGCTATTCGCCCTTATAGGATTAATGGCAGTAATTTATTGGATGTTGCGTCACAAAAAGTGAAAAGACGGCATCCTTCTTTTTTTGCCTAAAATTTTCAGAAGAGTATAATATAAATAGGAATTATCAGCGTTTTATCAGCGGATAACATACGCCATTTAAAATAAATTTATTTTATAAGCAGCGCGATTATGAACAAAAATGAACACACAAAATTAGCCCGCGAAGCGGTGGAAAGCTATATTAAGACGGGCGAGACTGCCGCCGTTTCGGAAAATCTGCCCGAAGAATTTTACTCTTCAAGAGTGGGAGTTTTCGTGACAATATTCAAAAAGGATAAAGCGGGGAGAAAACAGCTGAGGGGATGTATTGGAACTTATCTCCCCGTTCAAAGAAACCTCGCTCGGGAAATTATTTCTAACGCCGTCTCGGCCGCTTCAGCCGACTACCGTTTTGATGTTATTACCCAGGAAGAACTGCCTGATCTGAAATACGAGGTCAGCCTTCTTGATCCCCTGAAACAAATTAAGAGTATGGATGAACTCGACGCCAAAAAATACGGTGTCTTAGTGAGAGCGGCAGACGGGAGATCAGGCCTTCTCTTGCCAGACATTGAAGGCATAAAAACTCCCGCCCAACAAGTGACGATCGCCTGCCAAAAAGGAGAAATAGACCCCGAGCGAAATAAAATTATAATCTATCGGTTCACAGTGAAGAAGTATGAAGAAAAATAAAATAGCGGAGATTATTCCCGCCATAAAAATTCCTTACTCCCAGTCTCAAGTTTATACTTATTCAATCCCCTCTTCTCTTGAGGGGATGATTAAAGTCGGGCGACTGGTAGAAATTCCTTTTAGGCGGCGAGAAATAAAAGGAGTGGTAAAAAAAATAAATTCTTCTGATCAGAAAAAATCTGTCCAAAATCTAAATATTAAATTAAAGGCTATTTTAGGTTTGGATGGTTCTGAAGTTGTTTTAAGTAAAACGCAGATAGAATTGGCAGAATTTATTGCTGAATATTATCACACCCCGTTGAGCTTAGTTGTTAAAACTATCCTCCCGCCCATCACAAAAAACGCTCCGCGAAAAAAAATTGAGTTCAGTTTTCCCAAAGAAGTTTCCGCTTCTCTTAAAAAACATCGCGTTCCTAATTCCAAAATAAAAAAGCTTGCTCCAAAAATATTTAAAAATCAAAAAAGTCTTCTTCTTCACAGCTTAACCGCCGCCCGGCATCAGATATATTTGGAATTAATTAAAAATACCGTTTCTAAAAATCGCCAGACTATTTTACTGCTTCCTGATTTTTTTGACCTTCAGCAATTTGCCGGCTTTTATATTAAAAAACTGGGAGAAAAAAATGTCGCTGTTTTATGCAGCGAAGCGACTAACGCTCAATTTTATCAAGAATGGCAGAAAATAAATACCGGCAAAGCCAAGCTTATTATTGGCAGCAGAATGGCAATTTTTGCTCCCGTTAAAAAATTAGGATTGATCATCATGGACGACGAACATAATTCCAACTATAAACAGTGGGATCAGAATCCCCGCTACCATGCCCGCGAAATAGCTTTAAAGCTGACCGAGCTGGCCAACTCAAAAATAGTTCTCTCCAGTCCCAATCCGACCATAGAATCCATTTATAAAATAAAATTTAAAATATCTCTCTCGCAAAAAGAAAAAATGCCAAAAATCGTTGATATGCGGCAGGAGCGCCAGAAAAGAAATTTTTCCATTTTTAGCGACGCGCTAAAAGACAGCTTGATTGAACAGATTAACCGCAAAAAACAAATCATTCTTTTCGTCCCGCGACTGGGATTTCACACTTTTACTCTTTGCCAAGATTGCGGCTACATCGCTGAATGCCGCCAGTGCCGCTCCGCTCTTACTTCCCGCCAAGACGGAAGCCTGATTTGCTATCGCTGCAATCTGCCGACTAAAATGTTAGCTAAATGCCCGGCTTGCCAAGGCGCCAGAATTAAATCTTTTGGCATCGGCACTCAAAAAGTCAAAGAAGAAATAAAAAATATTTTTACCTCCGCCAAGCATCAAATAAAAATTTGCTGCCTTGACAGCGAAACGATAAAAAATAAAAAAAGCCAATATAAAACTTACGGCGATTTTATTGACGGGAAAATAGATATTTTAATCGGCGCTCAAATGGTTCTGAAAAACTGGAATCTTGATAATCTCGGACTGATAGGAATTGTTAATATGGAAAGTCTTTTGCGTTCTTCTGATTTTAGATCCCAAGAAAAATCGTTTCAAATATTAAAACAAACTTCTTTGCAAAGTCAAAACAACGCTGAAATTATTATTCAAGCTTACCGCCCCCAAAACAAAGTTTTACAGGCAGTTTTATCGCGCGATTTGAACAAATTTTATCAGCAGGAACTGGTCGGCAGAAAAATAAGTTTCGGTCTAAATTATCCCCCCTTCTCGCAGATCATTAAGTTGATCTATCAAAATAAAAACGCCCGCCTAAGCGAACAAAACGCCAAAAAAATGTATTGGGCGTTAAAAAGAAAAGCGGCCGAAATAAACGCCGGCCAGTTTGAAATTATGGAACCTTTCCCGGCTTTCAGCTATCAAGTCCGCGGCAGATTTCGCTGGCATATTATTATCAAATCAATTTCCAAAAATATTTATCTAAGGGACAAGCTTTTGGAAGCAGTTGATAAATATTGGATCATTGATGTTGATCCGGAAAATCTTTCGTAAAATACCATTCCAAAACATTTTTTGCTACCGGCACCGCCGCTTGGTGCCCTTCTCCTCCTTCTTCAACCAGCACAATCAGCGCGATTTCCGGATTTTCGTAAGGAGCAAAAGAAACCGACCAAGCGTGCGGTTTTTTATTTTTGTCAAATTGGGCCGTACCCGTTTTTCCCGCCGCTTCAACCGGTAAATTGAATAATCGCCGGCTCGATCCCGAGATCACTCCTTCTCTCATTCCTTTTCTAACCCAATCAATATTTTCTTTGCTAATAAAATTTTCCCTGATAATTTCCGGCGGAATATCACCGATATCGTTTCCTTCAGCATCTTTTATTTTATCAACTATCTGGGGCTTAAAAAGCGTTCCTCCGTTGGCAATCGCGGCTGTGGCGGCGGCAATCTGTAAAGGGGTGGTGGTAAGATAACCTTGGCCAATGGAAATGTGATAAGTATCACCAATATACCAGCGCTCTCCTATTTCTTTTTCTTTCCATTCTTTATCGGGAACAAGTCCTGACGCTTCGCCGGGTAAGTCAATACCCAGCTGTTTTCCCAACCCGAAAAATTCGGCGTATTTTTTTATTTTGGCTATTCCCAACCCCTCTGTTTCGCCATAACCGCCTCCTATAATATAAAAAAATGTGTTTACCGATTGGGCAATGGCTTTGATGACATCCGTACGGCCGTGCCCTCCCGCCTGCCAGTCGGGAAAAAACCATCTTCCGACCCAAATTCCTCCCGCGCTCAGAAAAGCCGTTTTGGAAGTAATTACTCCTTCTTCCAGAGCAGCCGCGGCCACCAAAGGCTTAAATGTTGATCCGGGCGGATATGCCCCGCCAACCGCCCTGTTAAAAAGAGGGTCTCCCGGATCGTTCAATAAATTCTGATAATCTTTTTGAGAGATCCCCTGGGCAAAAAGATTATTGTCAAATCCGGGATAATTGACCAGGCCTAACACCGCTCCGTTTTGAGGATTTATGGCCACCGCCTGAGCTCTTTTAATTTTTATTTTTTCGGCCATTACATCCAGTTCATCATAAATTTTTTTCTGGAGTTCGCCGTTAATATTCAGAACCAAATTATTGCCCGGCTGAACTCTGTTTTGAGATAATATTCTTTCCATTTTTCCCAGCGAATCAACCACCACCTCCC
>DAOVOJ010000072.1 GCA_030629775.1 Candidatus Moraniibacteriota bacterium | reverse complement strand
TTTTTTCTTTCCCTTTTTATTTTTAAAATTGTCTTGTCGGTGGCGGCCTACAACTTTTTGCCAAAAATAAAATTCTTTGCCAGAATTGGCAACTCATTTCTTAATCGGTTACTGGGAGCGGCGACCTCGTTAGTTTATGGCGGGTTGATAGTTTTTACGATTTTGTCGCTTATTCTTGCCCTGTCTTTGCCGTCTTCCATCAACGAACATTTTTACAGTTCGCGAGTAGGCGTTTTTACGGACAGCGATCCATTGAAATTAAATCGCCGGTTTGAAAATATTTTTGACGGTGTTCTAAGAAATGTTTTAAAAGATTTGAATAAAATTGAATTTTTAACGATCGGCACCGATAGCAGCGAAATGCATAAACTTGATTTTAAAGCGGAGGATTTAAAATTCAGCGCGGAGGACGAGAAAGAAATGCTGAAGCTGATCAATGAAGAAAGAAGGGCGAGAGGGTTGGTGGAGCTGGAGGCCGATGAATCGCTGAGAGAGGTTTCCCGGAATTACGCTTTTTATATGTTTGAAAACAGTTATGTCGCTCATTACGATTTGGACGGGAAAACGCCTGCTGAAAGGCTAAGAGAAGCGGGAATAGAATTTTATTTTTCCGGCGAAAATCTTGCTCTTTCCGCAAATGTAAATTCCGCTCACAAGGGGCTGATGAATAGTCTCGGTCATCGGAGAAACATCCTTTTTCCCTTTTTCAGAAAAGTAGGTATTGGCGCTGTTGACGGCGGCGAGTTTGGAATGATGTTTGTCCAGAATTTCACGGATTGATTATTGCATTTCATTAAGGTGTCCAACACCTTTCAATTATTTTGGCTAAATCGGCAAATGCTGTTATAATTTGATTAATGAATGTATTATTAATAATTTTAAACTGCAAAACCCCTTCTCTTGAATAAGAGCCTGTCCCGTACTTGATATAGGAGGAGGTTGGGATGGGTTGGAAATTAGTTATTATTTCTAACCACTTCTAACTCCCTCCTTGCCAAGGAGGGGAATAAATTATATTTCATAATTAAAGGTAATAAAAAAATGAATTTTTTATCAAAGATATTAGATCAAAGCAAATCAACCAGAAATTGTGTAGCGGTTCTTGATATCGGTACTGAGTCAATTAAAGCGCTGATTTTAAAAATAGACCCGAAAGAAGAAAAAGGGATTGTTATCGGGATGGGGGAGGAGCGTCACAAAGAAGGGAGCTTTCAAAGCGGAGCGATGATTAATATTAACGGAGTAACCGCCACTTGCCAAAAAGCGATTGAAAAAGCGAGCCAGTTGGCGAAGTCAAAACCCAAGAGAG
The DNA here is from genome assembly GCA_030629775.1 of Candidatus Moraniibacteriota bacterium. Taxonomy (GTDB): domain Bacteria; phylum Patescibacteriota; class Minisyncoccia; order JAHIHE01; family DAOVOJ01; genus DAOVOJ01. The sequence continues at coordinate 365 of DAOVOJ010000072.1, read as the reverse complement.
TGATCGTCGGTGTTGGCGGAGGGTTCATTAAAGAAAAAACCACCACGGTTACCTATGAGAGAACGACGCCTAAAGTAAAAATCAATCTTACAGAATTAAAAAATATTATTCACAAGGTTCAATGGAAAGCTTTTGATGTAATTAAGCAGGAGTCATCACGGGAAACAGGAAAAAGAGAAACGGGAATAAAATTGATCAGCGCGGCGATCGTTGAGATTATGATTGACGGCTATCAGGTTCTTAATCCGTTGGGGATTCAGGGAAAAAATGTTTCTATTAGTGTTTTTAATACTTATGCTCCTCTGGTTCATTTAGGGGCTTTGCAGACCGTGATTGACAATCTAGGTTTAGACCTGTTGAGCATC
>DAOVOJ010000031.1 GCA_030629775.1 Candidatus Moraniibacteriota bacterium | reverse complement strand
GTAGCCGCCAAAGCGTCTTCCACTTTGTGTTTTTTATAAGTTAATTCCGACTCGGTTGCCGCGCCGACTTTCAAAACCGCCACTCCGCCGGAAAGTTTTGCCAATCTTTCTTGAAGCTTCTCTTTGTCAAAATCAGACTCGGTTTTTTCAATTTGAGTTTTGATCTGCGCGATTCTTTGGTCAATCGCCGCTTTGTCGCCTTTCCCCTCTATAACAGTAGTGTTATCTTTGGTGGAAACAATTTTTCTTGCTTGTCCCAGCATATCCAATTCCACTTTATCCAGTTTTAAGCCAAGGTCTTCAGTGATCAATTTTCCTCCGGTTAAAACGGCAATGTCGGACAGCATCTCCTTGCGGCGATCGCCGAATCCCGGCGCTTTAATCGCCAGAGCGTTAAAGGTGCCTCGCAATTTATTAATTACCAAAGTTGCCAGCGCTTCGCCGTCCACTTCTTCGGCGATAATAACAATGTCTTTTCTTCCGGCTTGAGTAATTTTTTCTAAAATCGGAAGAATCTCATTGATGGAAGAAATCTTCTTATCGGTAATCAGGATGTAAGGATTTTCAAAATCCGCTTCCATTGTGTCGGTGTCAGTGATCATATAAGGAGAAATGTATCCTTGGTCAAATTGCATTCCCTCAACCACTTCTTTATCCAGGCCGAAAGTTTTTGATTCTTCAACGGTAATCACTCCGTCCTTGCCGACTTCGTCCATAATGTCGGCGATCAATTGTCCGATTTGGGGATCTTCGGCGGAAATGGTCGCCACCTGAGCGATCTCCTCTTTGCTTTCAACTTTTCGAGCGCTGTTTTTAAGTTCCCCGATTACTTCCTTGCTGGCGGTTTCAATTCCGTGTCTGATGCTGATCGGATTTACGCCCATTGCCACATATTTCAATCCTTCGCGGACTATTGCTTGGGTAAGAACGGTGGAAGTGGTTGTTCCGTCACCAGCGGCGTCGTTGGTTTTGCCGGCTGCTTCTTTGATCAGTTCCGCGCCAATATTTTCAAACTTGTCTTCTAGCTCAATTTCCTTGGCGATCGTTACTCCGTCGTTGGTGATAGTCGGAGCGCCGAAGCCTTTGTCTAAAATTACATTTCGCCCTTTGGGACCCAAAGTTACTTTCACGGCGTCAGCAACTTTGTCAATTCCCGCTTTAATCGCCTGTCGCGATTCATTGTCAAATTTAACATCTTTTGCCATATATTTATTGTTAAAAATTAATAAATTAAAGAATTAACGAATTGCGAATTAACGAATTAATAAAATAGAAATTAGTAGAAATTAGTAGAAATTTAATTGTCGCGTGGCAAACAACAATTTAATTTCCATTAATTTCGCGAAGCGAATTTCTATTAATTTCCATTTATAATCCAATCCGTTAATTCGTTAATAAGCAATAAACAATTACTCAATTATTCCAAGTATATCTTCTTCCCCGACGATCAAATATTCTTCTTCGTCTAACTTAATTTCTGTTGGGCTGTATTTTGAGAAGAGAACTTTGTTGCCTACTTCAATCTCCATCTCCGACCTTTTACCGTCTTCCAAAAGTTTTCCCGGTCCAACGGCGACTACTTCCGCCTGTTCCGGTTTTTCTTTTTCCGCCGTTTCCGGCAAAATAATTCCTCCTTTAGTGACTTCCTCTTCAGGAAGAGCTTTGAGAACTACGCGATTTCCCAATGGTTGTATTTTCATACTTTGTTTTTCCTTTCTAAATTATTAAATAATTAAATCAGCAGTCTTGTCTTTAGAGTGCTAATAGTATTATAATCGGGAAGAGCAGAATGTCAAGACGTGTAACGTACAACGTATAACGTGTAACGCAAAAACATTTAAAAAGTTGTTATACGTTACACGTTATACGCTACACGATCCAGTCCTGAATCTTTTTGTCTTGCGAATTCAAATAATCCTAGCTTTTCCATTCGTCGGTTAAATTCGGGAATGATCTTTGCTTCGTGAGAATTGGGATGAAATTCCAATTGATTTTCATCAATGGTAATTCGTCCGTTTTTCTGCGGACACGCGATGAATCGCGTCTTTACGGATTTAATTCGCGCTGTTTGCCATTTGCCCAGATATTTTTCAAACAAATCGCCGATTTTTCCTGATAATATTTTTTCAAAAATTATCGCCGCAAAACCGTAAAATCTATTTCGCTTAACGCTTCGCCGGTTTCCTAAAATCGCTTTCGGATATTGATAAAGATATTTTATAATCCATTGATTGGCTTTTTGAAAATTTTGGTAAAATTTTGGATTGTCATAAACACTAATCAAATGGCAATAACTCTGGGCGTTGTATAGACTTTCAAAAGGAATTTTTAAAGATTGATCGGTAATGTAATGGTTCAGGCAGATTTTATCTTGAGTAATATTGCCGTGACGCCGGACGCCTAAGAGAGAAGTTAGTAAAGTTACTAATGTTCGCGCGGTCCAAATTCGCCCCTTTTTCGCAACGATAATCAAATCAATGTCGGATTCTTTTTTGGGATTTCCCATTGCCAGCGATCCGCTGACCATCATAAATTTTACGAAAGGAACGATTTGTAAAATCTTGAAAATCGGTTTTATTTTTTTCCATTTTTGATCCGCGATTTTTTTCCGCTCCAATCTTTGCCGGACGATATTCGTATCCGTGGAGACGAGACGGTGCCTCGTCTCCACATTCAAAAAATAAAATCCTAATTCTTGGCTGATGTGTTTTTTCAGATATTCGCTGGTATTAAGCAAGGAAAATAAGGAACTAAGTTCCGGGTACTCGGAACTTAGTTCCTTATTTTCCTTCTCTTTTACCAAGTACAAAAAAATCTCAAAACCCGTCAGGGGATAATCTAAGATATCATAATAGGCGATAGTCGCGAGAATTGATTTTTCTAAAGCGGATGTGGTTGACATATCGTTTAGATGTGTTAAGATATTTTGTTGGCTTCAGTTTTTTTACAAAGTAAGAACGGGCTGTCTAAAAATATAGATAGTTTTACAAGCGTTTAACGCTTGGCTGGCCATTGGAGGGATTATGTTAATAGAAATATTAGTAACTGTAGCAGGAATGGTGTTTGTATTGGTTTTAGCTCTTGCTGAAAGAGAGAAAAAAGATCGAGGTGGCGCAGTGTTCGTTGCCATTGTTGGTATAATCCTTTTAATAGCAGGAAGTGCCGCAGTGTCTATCGAGGTGACAGAGGGACTGCCGAAAGATACTTATGGTCCCGATCACGGTCATATGCTTCCGCCGGAGAATTTACCACTAGTGGTAAAGATGGGATATGTTGAAGATGGTTATTATTATATGACCGCAACGCCTTATAACGAGGAAGACACAGTCCCAATATATTACCAGATTCCAATAGAGAATCTTGAGAATTTCGGTGATATAAAACTGGGAGTCGTTGTCATCAACGACGACGGAATTTTAAAAAAATTCCCAATCACACTAGAGGTTTAACCTCGCCCCTTTCATTTTTTGGAAGGGTTTCTTTTTTTATGTTTTTAAAACCACCCCTAGCCCCTCCTTGATAAGGAGGGGATTTATTTAAATTCGGCAATTCAATAATTCCCCTCTGGAGAGGGGATTGGGGGTGTGTTAAAAAACTTGTTATCCATCCCTAGCCCCTCCCAAGAGGGGAATGTCACAACCTAAAAAGCTACAATCTAAATACCTAAGAAGCTAAATACCTCCCTGTCCAACTCCTCTTACATTTTACGATCTGTTTCGGAGTGCCGCTGAAAACGATATGTCCTCCTTCGGTTCCGCCTTCGGGGCCGAGGTCAATGATCCAGTCGGCGCATTTGATGACATCCAGATTATGTTCAATGACTAAAACCGTGTTTCCTTTATCAACCAGTTTATTCAAAACTCCCAGCAGTTTTTTAATGTCGTCAAAGTGAAGTCCGACGGTCGGCTCGTCTAAAATATACAAGGTCTTGCCTTCTTTGGCGGGGCGCGCCAGTTCGGCCGCCAGTTTGATCCGCTGGGCTTCTCCGCCCGAGAGAGTTGTCGCCGGCTGGCCGAGTTTCATATAGCCTAAACCGACATCGTTTAAAACCGCCAACTTTTTTTCCAAAGAAACAACATCGCGAAAAAAAGTTCGCGCTTTGCTGACAGTTAGGTTTAAAACTTCGGCGATATTCATTCCCCGATATTCAACTTCCAGCGTTTCGCCGTTGTATCGCTGGCCGTGGCATTCTTTGCACTCAACATAAACATCGGGCAGAAAATGCATTTCAATTTTTTTCATTCCCTCTCCCGCGCAACTTTCGCATCGTCCGCCTTTAACATTAAAGCTAAAATGTCCCGCTTTGTAATTTCTGTTTTTCGCCTCTTCCGTTTCAACGAACAAATCACGAATGTGGGTAAAAATGCCCGTGTAAGTCGCGGGATTGCTGCGCGGCGTTCGGCCGATCGGCGACTGGTCAATACTAATAACTTTTTTTAGATTTTGCATTCCTTTTATCTTTTTATGTTCTCCGGGGGGAGTTTGCGCGCGGTGGAATTTCCGGGCCAAAGACTTGGATAAAATGTCATTGATCAATGTTGACTTGCCGGAGCCGGAAACGCCGGTTACGCAGACAAATTTCCCCAGAGGGATTTCCGCGGTAATGTCTTTTAAATTATGTTCTTTAGCGCCTTCAATAATGATGGACTTGCCGCTTCCCTTGCGGCGATTTTTAGGCGCTTCTATTTTCTCGCGGCCGGAAAGATATTTTCCGGTCAGGCAGTTGGATTTTAAAATTTGAGCTATTTTTCCCTCGGCGTCTATTTTTCCTCCCAGCTCTCCCGCTCCCGGTCCGACATCAATGATCCAATCCGCCGCGCGAATAAAAAAGTCATCGTGTTCGATCACCAAAACCGAGTTGCCCAAATCCCGCAGTTTTTTTAATGCTTCCAATAATCTGTCGTTGTCTCGCTGATGCAATCCGATTGAAGGCTCGTCAAGGAGATACAAAATTCCGGTCAGTCGGGAACTCAGCTGGGTTGATAGCCTGATCCGCCGCGCTTCACCGGCGGAAAGAGTTTCCGAGGAGCGTCCCAGAGAAAGATATCCCAATCCGATATTATCCAGCAGTTTCAGCCGCCTTGAAATTTCGGCGATCAAAGGTTGGGCGATCTTATCATTTTCTTTCGGCATTTTTTTAAAAGTTTCTATTGCCTGATGGATCGGTATTTCCGCCAGCTTGTCAATTGTCCAGCCAAACAGTTCCATCGCCAACGCTTCTTTTCTTAATCGCTTGCCCTGGCAGAGAGGGCATTTTTCAACCGCCATATATTTTTTCAATTCGTTCCTAAGATAGTCGGAATTGGTTTCGTAATATTTTTTCTCCAGAAAAGATATCACTCCTTCAAACCAACCCCCCTTATTTCCCCCTTGGCAAGGGGGAAATTTTTCTACCCCCTCCGTTTGAAAAAGGAGGGTTTTTTTTATTCTCCGTCTTACCAAAGAGGGGCTAGGGGTGGTCTCCCCGTAAAAAATTAGATCAAGAATTTTCTTAGGCACTTTTGATATTGGGATATGGAGCGAAAATTTATATTTTTTGGAAAGCTTGTTTAAAATTTCAAGATATTCTTCTTCCTTGTTTAATAAATTAGCCCAAGGCCTGATCGCTCCTTCCGCCAAAGTCAAACTTTTATTTGGAATGATCAAAGCGGGATTTATTTTTAATCTTACTCCCAGTCCGGTGCAGGCGGGACAGGCGCCGCCGGGGCTGTTGAAAGAAAATAGGCTTGGTTCCGGCTCCGGAAAAGCCAACCGGCATTTAAAACAAAATAATTTGTTGCTAAAAAGTAGATCTTCGGTATTGAATTGTGAATTGTGAATTGTGAATTGTGAATTATATAAAGCAGACTTTTCAACTTCTAGCTCTTTTCTATTACAGACTTTTGACTTTATAAACTTTACAGACTTTTGACTTATTATCACTATTCCCTCTGAAATTTTTAACGCTGTTTCCACTGAATCAAGCACGCGTTTGTAATCAGTCCTTTTCCCATCGCCGGCAATTCGGTCAACCACTATTTCTAAACTATGTTTTTCATTTTCTTTGAATTTTCTTTTGATCAGTTCTTTACTCAAATAAATTTTACCGTCAAACCGCATTCGCAAATATCCCGCCCGTTCAAATTTATTGATAGTATCTTCTATATTATTGTGATCCGAAAATAACACCGGCGCTAAAATAATTCTTTCAGTTTCACAGGGAAGCTCTAATATTTTTTCCACGATCTGGCCGACGGTATTTTTTTCCAGTTTTGCGCCGCATTCAACGCAGCGCGCTTCGGCGGCGCGGGAAAATAAAACACGGAGGTAGTCGTAAATCTCTGTCATTGTTCCCACCGTTGAGCGGGGGGTTTTCGCCGCGCTTTTATCGTCAATGGCGATCGCCGGTGAAAGATTTTCTATTTGGTCCACCTCCGGTTTTTTGAGAAGATTTAAAAACTGCTTGGGATAATCCGAGAGATTTTCCAGATATCTTCTCTGTCCCTCAGCGTAAATAGTATCAAAAGCCAGCGACGATTTTCCCGATCCGGACGGTCCCGTAATGACGACTAATTTATTTCTGGGAATGTTGACATCAATGTTTTTTAAGTTGTGCTCGCGCGCCCCGCGAACGATAATTTGGTTTTTCATAAAATTGTAAAAATAGTAATTTTCAATAGTTTATTATACAGGAAATAAATAATAAAACAATGGCAAGGCATATAAACATTTTAGCATCTTAACATTTTAACAATAGAAATTATTGATGTTATCTGCGGGTTTTCTTTTTGTCATTCCGACGATAGGAGGAATCCCTTCAATGTTGTCATTATCGATTATTTTGTTTTTTGTTTAAGGGATTCCTCACTCCACTATCGTTCCGTTTCGGGATGACAAAAGGAGAGTTTTGTATAAACTCCGAGCAATCGAGATTTTTTGTTTACCTGTTTTATATTCCCCTCTCGGGAGGGGTTAGGGGTGGGTTCTTCCGCCGATTAAATACACCCCCAACCCCTTCTCAAGAGGGGACTTTTTTACTCTTGACTTTTTTTATTTTTCTAGTATGATATGAGGTCAACCATCCGCGGTTATAAAATAACAAAAGCGGGGGGTTGGGGTTCTTTGATAATTGAATAGAATTTATAGTATAAACAAATGGAGATGTGATAGATATGATAGAGCTAAGCATAATAGATTGGATTATAATCGTTTTTGGTTCCTTTATTGCTGGTTTAATAGCGATATCGGGAAAAAACAAAAACAAGATAATCGATAAAGTGAAAGCGAAGATAGAGGAGAAGGGCAAGGAAAAGGATAGCGAGGGTAATGTCAAAGTCAAACCGCTACACCTAATGGACCAGATTTGGATTGGTTTGAGTGTGATCGGGACGGTTTCTCAATACCGTCCGGTGAGAGTGTTATTAGCTTTCATCTTTGCTTCTCTGGTAGCGGTCTGGATAGTTTTTGGTTTTGTTGCCGCACTGCTCTTATTGCTGCTTATAATCTTAGCGGTGGTTTACGCAGTAGTATCTTACTTCTACAGCAATGCCGTTAAAATCAGTGCCAAACCGCCGCATATGGGACTGGTAACCATTCTGGGGAAAAGGACCGAAATTGTCCTTAGCGAGGGCTGGGCGTTGAGAGTGCCTAAAGTAATAGACTTTATTAATATCAATGTTTCTAAAGTCAATCAGGACTTTAAGGCCATTGAGAAGGTTTATACAAAAGGCAATGTTCCCGTGGAACTGAAAGGAGTATCTGTTTTGCGCGCTCCCGATCCGCAACGCCTCATAGAGTTCATAAATGTTGGCGGAGAGAAAGGAGTGGAGGATGCTCTGGAAGATATCGTTCCTGATGTTCTTAGGGGATGGGCAAAGAAGTATGATATAGACAAACTTCTTGAGGTCAAGAAGAAAGCGGTGGAAGAAGTGATACAGGTATTGACTGGACACTCAGGGGAAAATATGGACAGAGACCTGAGAAACGGCATCTCTGATAATCAGCTCCTGGGAACCGTATTTTATCGGTTTACTGTCGGAACAGTAGAACCGGGAGGAGACTATGGCAAGGAAATAGAAAAGGTAAAGCTGGAAGAACTCCAGCAGAAATATGAGCTTATTGAGACGGATACAGAGTTACTGCAAGCAGAAAAGATTCAGGAGAGATTTAAAGAAAAAGAGGAAGAAATTTCTCTTGAAAAGGCATTGAGAATGGTTAGGGATTACAAAACCCAACGAGACGAAAAAGCAAAACCAGTCGTTCCGGGTCTTGGTGATTTGCTAAGCTCAGGAGTGTCAGTGGTAGAAATCCTAAAACTGGTGAGCGGTGAGAAGAAATGATAGATGCTAATCCTATCAAGCTTGCTTTTGGCGCCATGAAAGGATTGATAGTGGGTATTGTCTTCCTTCTTTTCTGGACAATCAGCGGCGTCCATCTTGGACTTTGGGGAATTTTAATTTTTTTGGGAATAATTTTATTCTCAATTCTCCAGTTTGAGACAAGTCTCACCACCAAGCTTCCTATTTCCAAAATAATAGGAATAGGAGCGGTAATTATTTTTGCAGTTTTGCTGGTCAATTTTTTAGTATCAGTGGACTGGGGCAAAATTTCCGACAGCGATATTTTCCAAAGAAAGGGACTGCAAGGATGGGAGGGATCCGGCAGTTTCAAGTATGACTATTTCTATCTTTCCTCGGGAGAATCGCTCACGAGAGAAGTGGAAATGGATGGAGTCAATGTCAAACTTTTTGGCGTTGAGACAGAACCGTCTTCAAAAAGTAATATCGTCGTTAAGATTGATGACCTGGACGGTCATGGCCGCTCAGCAACCTTTCGCTTTTTAGTGAAAGGCGATGCCATTACTTTGTCGGAATTGTCTTTGCCCTGTCGCGGGGTTGTTACGGAATCGTTTGAGGCTGCTCCGGTGGTGCATAACGATGAGATCTGGAATTATGTCAGAGCGGCAATGCGCGCGAGAATCGTCTCGTACGCGATAGGGAAAGATGGGAGAATAGAAACTTATTCAATCCCCTTGGACGGGTCGCTTCAAAGAAGCGAAAGGATTGGCTATAGGATAACTGTTCTCAACGAGGGTCCCTCCTCTTTGAAAGCGAGGGATATTAAAGTAGTTTCCGGGTAGAAGTAATTCTACCCTTTTTTATTTCTTGCTTTTAAAAAATTGTGTTATAATAAAACCGATTTAATTTATGATTTTATGATTGTTTCCAATAACCGCAAAATCAGCGCTAGCAAGGTCGTTAAAAATGAGAATGAAGCTGGAAAAGAAATTAAAAAATTGGCTCGAGAAAAAATCGCGGAGCAGTTGGGTTTGGATAAAAATTTTAAAAAAAGTTCAGATAATAAAAAAATATCTCCGGAAGAGAAACGCTATCAATCGGTGGT